>JANMME010000851.1:0-9854 GCA_031373015.1 Saprospiraceae bacterium | reverse complement strand
TTCCGGCCAATACCACAGTGGCCTGCAATGCCATTCCTCCTGTAACAAACCCTACTGCTACCGACAACTGTGGCACGGCCACGGTATCCTTCTCTGGCCAAACGTTTAGCGCAGGCACTTGCACTTTCACCATTACCCGTACTTGGGTCGCGTCGGATAATGCCGTGCCGGCCAACACGGTCTCGGTAAGCCAAGTCATTTCAGTACAAGATATCGTTGGGCCAGTGTTCAGCGCAAACTACCTCCCCACAGGAACAGTGAATGTTAACGTCACCAACTCCTTGATCTGTACTGGAAACTACACGCTGAGCGTCGTGAACATCACAGATGTTGCAGACGCTTGCAACGGCGTTTCAGGTATCGCGTACAACCTTGTTCCGGCGACCGGGGCGCCTTCTTCTGGTGTCTTGACGCTTGCTGCAGGGACTTTCACACTCCCGGTATCTACCTTCCCAATAGGCACCAACAAGGTGACTTTGACGGCATCCGATGGTTGTGGCAACACAACGACGAAGGTGGTAAATATCATCGTGAGCGATAATCAGGCCCCCGTTTTCCAAAACGCTTACGCTGCTGCTCCGGCAGGCAACTGTGGCAAAGTCTTCACTTTGCCCAATACAACGAACAGCTGTGAGCAGTTGTTCAACTGGACGCGCCCAGCAAATTCCGATATTTTTGATTGTGGTGCTGTTACGGTGGTAGAGAGCGTTAACAATACTTCGGTTCAATCTTTTATCAACTTGCTCAATCCATATTTGGGCAATCCTCATGGGCAAGTCGTGGCCCAATTCCCGGTTGGAGAGACAACGGTGACTTACACCGCCACTCAAGGCGCCAACGTGAGCACCTGCTCTTTTATCATTAAAATCCTTGACACGCAGGCGCCGAGCATCACTTGCCCTGGGAACCTGAATCTTTCTATTTCTGCAGGTTGTTCTGGTGCTCAGGCAGTACCGACCTACCCACCTACTTTAGTAACAGACAACTGCCCGAACAACGTCACGATCACGCAGTTTCCTGCCCCAGGTTTTTTGCTTTCAAATATCCCTGGGCTTATGATAGTAGCCGGCGATACCTTCCATGTAACGCTGAGAGCTAAAGACAGCCAACCGAACAACAACCAGTCGGCCCCATGTTCGTTTGTAGTAACGTTGGTAGATGGCCAGGCGCCAACACCAGTCATAAACACATTGCCGGATATCATTAGCAATTGTACTAAAGATACCGTAACGGCGCCTTCTGCCACCGATTGTAACGGCACGAACCTGGTGACCATTTATGGTACTCCTTCTGTGCCCGTGATGATGATTTTGCCTCCCTTGGTACCAGGTGGCCCGCCACGATATGTGTTGAACCCGGGCACTTATGCCATTATTTGGTCTTATACAGACCCACAGAACAACACCTCGAACCAGTCGCAGAATGTGTTTATTACTGTTGATGTGACGCCACCAGTTGCCATTGCACAGCCGCTCAATGTGAATCTGAATGCTGCGGGTACTGCTTTCATTACATCAGCTCAGTTGAACAATGGCAGTTTTGACCAGGATGGCTGTGGCCCGGTAGACGTGTCTATTCGCACCGGTGCAGGCCCGAACTTTGTTTATGTTGACACCCTAACTTTGGATTGCTCAAACCTTGCCAACCTGGGCGTGAATATCGTGGTGCTCGCTGCAACGGACATCAACGGCAACACCGCAACTTTCCAAACTACGGTAACAGTACATGATATAACCAAGCCTGTTTTTGTAGGCACCTGGTCGGCTTCTCAAATGGACACGGTGATTCAGGCATGTCAGGCAATACCTCCCGCAACAGCATACCTACAAACGGCTACCGACCAGTGCGACCTTGTGGTGAATATTGGGTTGGTGGAAACTTCCACGCAAACGGCCACGGGTTGTAGCCATTACAGCTTCGTCATTACCCGTACTTGGACCGCTACCGACGACTCGGGCAATACGACCACGCGCACCCAGAAAATCATCGTTACGGATACGCAATCACCTGTTTTTGCTGTAAATACGCCGGCTTCATTGACGGCCAATACCACTCCGAATTCTTTTGTATGTAGCGCAGCCGTTTCGTTTAACATGGCCGCCTTTGTTTCTGATTGTGAAGCTGCAGCCGATGTGACCATTACCAACACCTTGATTTCTGCACCTGCAGGCAACATGTTTATGATTCCGTCAGGGGCTAACATCAGCGCGCCAAACTACCCGATCGGCACCTACGTCGTCCGTTTTACGGCCACCGACAAATGTGGCAACAGCTCGACCAAAGATGTAACGATCCAGGTGAACGATGTAACGCCCCCAACTGCAGTTTGCATCAATGGTGTGAGCGCATCCCTGCAGCCTTCTGGCACGGTGAATGTGACGGTCAATCAGTTCAATAATTTTAGCTACGACAACTGTACCAGCATTTTGGGACTGGCTATCCAACGCTTGGACCAAATACCCTTGGTAGCACCTACGCCTACTTTGGAGTATAATTGCGCAGATGCAGACGGCGTAACAAAGCATGGGGTTAAACTTTTTGTGACGGATGCCGTAGGCAACATGTCCATGTGCTTGACCTACATCGTGATTCAAGATAACGTAGCACCCACCATCACTTGTCCACCAAATAAAACAGTACAGTGTACGGACCTCCTTACTCCTGCGGTGCAAGGCGTGGCTACTGCTGTTGACAATTGCCCGATCGTTGCCGATTCTATTAAGCATACAGATGTGATTGGAGGCGGCGTGGGCAATATTTGCCAAGTGCTGACACGCACCTGGAAGGTAATTGACCTGGCCGACAATGTCTCGACTTGCAACCAGTTGCTAAGTATTCAGGACACGGTGAAACCAGTGTTCACAATTCTTCCGCCCAACGTGACCGTTAGCTGTAGCGATGGCTCGGTTGCGGTGATTCCAGTGGGCGCTACCGATAACTGTGACGGAAACGTAGATGTCGTGTTAACAGTGGACACCATCTCCATCGCGCAGGGTGATTGCGGTCTTTTTGATTACACCATCGTGCGTACTTGGACGGCTACCGACAACTGCGGAAACGTGAATGTGCACACCAGGCAAATCAAAGTGGTGGACATCACGGACCCTGAATTTGCTGGGATGCCGGACAGCCTTATCCTAAACACGTCTCAGTTTCCACCTAACTTGAATTGCTCTGTACCGCTTGTTTTGAATGTTGCCCAATTCTTGGAAGACTGTTTCCCGGATAGTTCGCTTTTGGTGACGAACGATGCCCCATTTGGCGATCATTCGTTCAATATCAGCGGTGATTACCCAATAGGCAGCTATTGGATACACTTCGCGGCGATTGATGCCTGTGGAAATGTCGGGATTGACTCGATCTATATCGAAGTGAAAGACAATAGCGTACCAACCTTGGTCTGCAATAACAACGTGGTCATTGCCCTGGGCACCAACGGCGAAGCGACCATTGATGCCAACGACATTGATCTTGGCAGCAATGACAACTGTGCGATTGACACCATGTACCTTTCGCAAACCATGTTCGATTGCGGAGACCTTGGTATACACACCATACATTTGACGGCACAAGATATTTATGGCAACACAAATTCTTGCGCCGTACAGGTGCAAGTGACCCTCGGTACCAATGCAGGCTTTAACCTCACGGCTACGGGTACTCCCGAATCTTACTTCGGTGCCGACAACGGAACGGCTACAGCCGTAGCCACGGGCGGCACTGGCTTGTTCTCCTATCTATGGAGCAGTGGGGACACTACTGCAGTGGTAAACGGGCTTGCTGCTGGCACCTATACCGTTACGGCAACGGATGTCAACAGTGGTTGTATTGCAGTAGATACGATCATTGTGACAGTTGGAGCGAAAATTACGATAACGGTTGGTGCAGGCAACGCTTGCCAAGGACAAACGGTCTCGATCCCTGTTAGAGTGGACAATTTCATCAACGTTACCGGTCTTAATTTTGGCCTTGCCCTTAGCAACGGTGTAGTCGGCACGATCACAGGCATTACCAACATAAACCCAGTCCTGACTGGCTTGATCCCGGCAGTTAACTCCGTTTTCTGGGCGCAGGCGAATCAAATTCCGACAAACCTTCCGAATGGTTCTGTGCTGTTTAATGTGGAGATTCAACTGAGCAATGCGGCTGTGGGCACCACGAGTACTATCGTTGCTTCTGCGTTGCCAGCGCTTATTTTCTTGCAAGACGGCACGAATCAAGCACCCATGGTGAACTTCAACAACGGCTCGGCTACCATCAGCTGCCCCGCAGTCAACGACAAGAAAATCGCAGGCGATGTGTTCACTTGGAAAGCTCCTGTGAAGCCCGTGCCTGGTGTGACCTTGACCCTTGGCGGTACGGCCAACAACACGGCTCTGACGGCTTTGCCAAATGCTGATTACGGTTTCTTCGTGGCAACTGGCTCGAACACACTTGTTTCGGGTAGCAAAGTAAACACCGTGAAGAACCAGCAGATCAACGTGGGCGACATGCTTGGCATCCAAGCACACGCAGCTTTGCAGGTGGCCTTCTCCAATGGCTTCCAATGGGTAGCAGCGGATGTCAACGGTGACCAAAAAGTCAATTTGTTGGACTATGCACTGGTACAGAAATATGTACTTGGCAATGGCGCGCACTTTACCGACAACCAAGGCCTGCAAGTTGGGCCTGACTGGAAGTTCATTAACGAAACCCATTTGTTTTTGCCATTGCCTTTGGGCAACCCAGCGGCGCCGCTGTTCAATCCACTGAACAACCCCGTACCAGCGTCTATCATCCAGCACAACAACATACAGATCAATTTCTTGAACGACAACTTTGTGGGAGTGCTCATGGGCGATGTGAACGGCTCGGTCGTACCTAATTTGACCAATGGCGGCGGCGGCGCGGATTTTGCAGAAGCGCTGAATTTCCGTATTGACGAGCGCGCTGTACAAACTGGCGAAACGCTGACGGTTCCATTCAAATCCGTTGACTTCACGGCTGCTCAGGCGTATCAGATGACGATCGCATTTGACCCGGAAGTGTTGCAACTTCAGGACATCCAAGCGGGAGTATTGCCCGGCATCAGCCAAGACAATTTTGGAACAGACTACCTTGCGGATGGTTTGCTCAGCACGCTTTGGGTAGGTGGGAAACCCACCTCGCTCAATGACAACGAGACGTTGTTCTCCTTGACCTTCAAGGCTTTGGAAAGCGTTCCTGCTTTGTCCAGCGTGTTGCACAAAAGTTCTGACATTGCAGAAGCTTTGGCAATAGACGAAGCGGGCAACTCGAAGCCGGTGGACTTTGAATTCGTGGCTTCAGTGGCTACGGGTGAGCAAGAAAGCAAAACTTTTGCGCTCTTCCAAAACCAGCCGAACCCATTTACATCGGAAACCAGCATTTCGTTCCGCTTGCCTGAGGCAGGTCGTGCTACCTTGCGCGTGTTTAGCGCCGAAGGCCGCTTGGTGAAAACAGTGATTGGTAATTTTGCCGAAGGCACCAATGCCATCAAGTTCCAGAAAAGCGATTTCGGTTCTAACGGAGTGTTCTATTACGAATTGGAAACGCCGAAGCACAGCGATCGGAAGAAGATGATTTTGATTGATTGAATTTGATTAGTGTGTCATTCTGAGCGTAGCGAAGCATCCGGGAAGGCCTTTCATTTGATTTGCTCGCTTAGGTTCGTCACTTCGTTCAGAATGGCACATACTTTGAAAATTCAACCATACTTACCCTCCATCTTTAATAGTTTGACATTGAACACCATGCGAAATATTTTCTTAATCCTATTTCTGCTTACGGCAGAGGTTTTTCTAAACAAATCCTCAGCCCAGGCAGTCATCCTAAAAGCCGATACCCTGGAAGTGCCCTGCATTTCGAACGACACGTTTCTCGTGCCGCTGCGCTTGGACAACTTCACCAATATTTCAGGCCTGCAATTTACGTTACAGTGGGACACGGCTCGGCTCGACTATGCTTATGTAACGATGCTGCATCCCCAATTTTCGGGGGTTGGCTTCGATACTTCGGCTGCCACGCTTGCGCTCGGCAAACTGACTTTTGCCTGGACAGACCTTTCGGGGCTAAGTTTGCCTTCCAATACCGTGTTGTTCAAAGTGGCATTCAGGCGCATTGGCGGCCCTCCGGCATCCATTGCTTTTGTTGACGACCCAACGGCTGTTGCTGTTTTTGACAACCAATTCAACCAACTGATCCACCAAACTAAAAATGGTTTGGTAAAGCCCATTGACGATATTGGCCCGACCATAACTTGTCCCGCCAATGTGGTAACCGGCTGGTCTGGCCCTGTACCCATTCCAAACATTGCCCCCATTTTGGCCGACAACTGTGGCACACCCGCTGCTGGCTGGAGTTCGGCAGGTGCAACCTTTGCAAACTTTCCAAATGATCCGGATGCGAGCGGGGCCTTATTCAACATTGGCTTGAGCACTGTGACCTATAAGGCCACCGATGCAGGGGGCAACACCGCCACTTGCTCCTTCGACATATTGGTGGAATTCTCGGTAACGACCACAGACTTGACCTTGATCGCCAATCCAAACAACCTGGCCTCCTGTGGCGAAACAGTTACGATTGACGTGCTGGCGTTCAACTTTGACAGCATTGCCGGCTTGCAGTTTTCAATGGATTGGCTTCCCACCAACCTCGAATTTCTTTCGATCACCAATACCAACGCTTCCCTTAATATCGGGCTTTCCAATTTTAACCTCGACTCAACAGGTCTGGGCTTTTTCACTTTTGCCTGGACGAGCGCTGATTTGAATGGTGCTGCGGTGCCCGCTGCTGACGTGCTGTTTACCTTGACTTACAAGGTGTTAGGGGCAGGGACGGTAGACTTTGTTGATTTCCCAACGGAAACATTGGCTTTCATAGGGCCTTCGTTCGATGAAACAACGCTCATCACTTTTGGCGCCACGGTTTCGGTGATAGACACAACGCCGCCCGCCGTCACTTGCCCGGCAGATATTACCGTGCAAGCTCCCGGCACAACTTCCGTGCAGGGCATCGCGCCAGCCAATGTGACCGACAACTGCGCCGCGCCTTTGGTAGGCTGGTCGGTGTCGGGCGACACGAATGGCAGTTACCCCAGTGACCCGGATGCTAGCGGAGGGTTGTTCAACATCGGTACCAGCAAGGTGACATACCTGACGACGGATGCCGGTGGCAATACTGCTACCTGCTCATTCAACGTGACGGTAGAATTTGCCAATACCTCAGCCGATCTGACCATCATCGCCAACAGTACGAACGCGGCTTGCGGCGGCAGTTTCGGCATTGATTTTTCAGCCTTGAATTTTACAACGGTGGCGGCGGTGCAGTTTACCGTTCAATGGGATCCTGCGCTTTACCAATACACTTCGGTGTCAAACTTCAACCTGCCCATTGGAATAGGGGCGAGCAATTTTGGCGTTGACAGTGTTGGCGTTGGCTTCATCACCTTTGCCTGGACAAGTGGCGATTTGAATGGCGTTTCGGTTAATAATGCCGATGTGCTTTTCCGCTTGAATTTCAACCTCTTAAACAGTACACCATCAGGCATCCTTTTTGGCGACGATCCTACGATTCGTGTCGCATTTGATGGGGGGACTTTTGCCGAGATCCCGATGATTACTGTTGACGGACAAGTCAACGTGGCTGACAATGTGCCGCCCACGATAACTTGCCCCACGCCAGCAGCAGTTAATGCGCCGCAGGGACAACTTTTTGCCACGGTGAACGGGCTTGAACCGACGACTTTGATAGACAACTGTGCGGGTGTTCCTGCCCTCACGTACGCCCAATCGGGCGCAACTGCCAACAGCGGCAATGGCAACGCCAATGGAGATTACAATGCTGGAACGACTACGGTAGTTTACACCACGACAGATGCCAACAACAACACGGCCACCTGTTCTTTCCAAGTGGTCGTGAATGCTGGAACGCCTGTCGTGTTGCAGTTGGACACGGTAGATTTGGGCTGTCAAGGAGTGCCAACAACAGTCACAGTAAAACTTACCGTGGAAAATTTTATTGATATTATCGGTCTGCAATTTGGCTTAAAATGGGATCCCTTGGTGCTGCAACTTGTAACGCCGGTACCCATCCAATACATAACAGCAGGGCCGCCGCCGACTTTTGTCAACCAAGGAAACGGCACCTTGGCCTTTTTTGGCGGGCATCCAGCCTGGCCGGATGTGCCGAATGATTCTGCTATTCTGACACTTACGTTCAATGTATTGAATGTGAATGGGTTGGCAACGACAAACCTCTTCTTTGTCGGGCCGTATGATGCCTTGAGTGGCAGTTTCCAGTCTATACCGATACAGACCATAAACGGAGCCTTCCTCTTTTCATTGGACAATGTGCCCCCGGTGGTTACCTGCCCTTCAGACACCATCCTGAACGCGCCAGCCTTATCTTGTGACGCAAACTTTACGCCACCGCCGCCTTCGGCTACCGATGCCTGCGGGGCGGTTGCCAGTATTACGTTCACACCGGCGATCAATGTGTTCCCTACAGGCCCAACCACGGTAACTTATACAGTGACGGACGATGCGGGCAATAGTTCGACATGCCTTTTCAATGTCACTGTGTTGGGAAACAAACCGCCGCAAGTCTCGGGATGTCCCGTTGGGCCGATCGTGGTAAGCGCGAACAGTCTATGTCAGGCAAATGCCTCCTGGACTCCACCAACTTTTCAGGACGCTTGCGGGCAGGCTTTGGCTTCAATCACCAATGATTATGATTCGGGAGGCTTGTTCTCTTTTGGCACTACGCTGGTAAATTATACAGCGACCGACTTAACTGGCAACGCCACCACTTGTTCTTTTGAAGTAGTGGTGCGCGATGCGACGCCACCTGCGGTTATTTGCCCGAAAGACACCGTGATTACGCCCGTTAACGGATGTTCCGCGGTATTGAATTATACGATCGTGGCGACCGACGCTTGCGACCCGGATCTGACCTTTATTTGCAGCGATACTTCCGGCACCCTTTTTACAGGGGTTAGCCCAGTTATATGTGCCGTAGTAGATGACGCTGGCAATGTGGCTAATTGCGCCTTCAGCGTAACGATTTTGGATACTGCGCCACCAGCCTTCACCAACGGTTGCCCGACGAATATCAATGTGGTTTCGGCTTCGGGCAATTGCGGGGCAAACCCGACTTGGCTCGCGCCTGTTGTTATAGACATTTGCGACCAAAGCGTGACGCTTATGCCTTCAAAGGCATCTGGCAGTTTCTTTGATGTGGCGAACTCTCCGCATACAGTGACTTACACCGCCACGGACGATCAGGGAAACTCGGCAACTTGCAATTTCACGGTGACGGTAGCAGACAGCACAAAACCTGTATTGTCAAACTGCCCCACGCTGCCGATTGTGAAAGTGCTTCCTATTGATTCTTGCATCGTCACCTTGGGCTGGACACCTCCAACTGCAACAGACAACTGTGGTGCTGGTTTGCTTACATTGACCTCAAACCTCAATCCAGGTCAGTTTCCAACAGGCGATACCATAGTGGTCTATACCGCTACCGATGGCTCGGGGAATGTCACTACTTGTTCTTTCAAGATTTCCGTGAAAGACGTGGTGCCGCCATGGTTTATTGACTGCCCGACGCAGCCGCTTGTGATACCAAATGGCACCCCTTGCGGCAACCCGGTTAATTTTATATTCCCAACAGGGATGGATAATTGCACCCCGGCAGATGAGTTGGTTTATACCTCTTCTTTCATGCCAGGCGATACATTCATTATCGGAACGACACAATTCCCGGTCAGGGTAACGGACGCGAGCGGTAACTTTGAAGAATGCTTCATTACGATCACAGTCATGGGTCCGGTAGCAACTTTTACCAATATACCTGCC
>JANMME010000828.1:0-5144 GCA_031373015.1 Saprospiraceae bacterium | reverse complement strand
TAAATTGTCTCCAACGGAAATTTGCCGCAACGCTACGATTCCTATAATAATTTTGATTAGACAACAGGAACCCAAGGACACTTTTCCCGAATCGAAAAGCATTCAATCCCAGCCGCCTGGCAGTGCAGATATTTTTCAAGGAAGTCTTGTTTTGCTGAAAAACTTCACAACGCTACGGAATCCACTTGCCTATCTTTGCCGCCAAATCCCCAAATCCCCGAATCCCCAATCCACCAATCCACAATTCAATATAACCATGTCTAATCTCCTCTCTGGCAAAAAAGGAATCATCTCTGGCGCACTCAACAGCGAAAGCCTCGCGTGGAAAGTGGCCGAACGCTGCGTGGCAGAAGGCGCGCAAATCGTGCTCACTAATGCTCCCGTGGCGATGCGCATGGGCGAAATCAACGGCCTCGCCGAAAAATGCAATGCGCCCGTCATTGGCGCTGATGCAACCTCGATGGAAGATTTGGAAAACCTCTTCTCCAAATACATGGATCATTTTGGCGGAAAATTCGATTTCGTTTTCCACTCCATCGGCATGTCAGTCAATGTGCGCAAGGGCAAGCCGTACACCGACCTGAATCACGAGTGGATGCAAAAAACCTTCGATGTGAGCGCTATTTCGTTTCACAAAATGATGCAAACGATCTGGAAGCTTGATGCCATCAACGACTGGGGCAGCATCCTCGCGCTCAGCTATATTGCTGCGCAGCGTGTTTTTCCTGACTATTCCGAAATGGCTGAATCAAAGGCACTGTTGGAGTCTTTTGCCCGTTCCTTTGGCTATCACTTCGGCAGCACTAAAAAAGTCCGCGTGAACACCATCAGCCAATCGCCCACCATGACCACGGCCGGTCAAGGCGTGAAAGGCTTCCATGATTTCTTTAGTTACGCCGACAAAATGTCGCCGCTCGGCAACGCCCCTGCGGAGGATTGTGCCAATTATTGCGTTGCACTTTTTAGCGATTACACGCGTTACGTCACGATGCAGAACCTCTATCACGACGGTGGTTTCTCGACCATGGGCATGAACCCTGCGTTGATACAGAACCCATGAAAACACCCCGCCGCAAGAAAAAATCTGAACTCGAACACGATCACTTGTTCCGTGGAGCATTCTCTTTGAAACCCATCGTACAAGCGCATCTGCTCGAAGTATTGTCGCCTGATACGGTGGCTACGCTGGAATTAGATTCGTTGGAACTTGCTTCGGAAACGCATATTGATGGTGACTTGAAAGCGGTCTTTTCGGATGTAGTGTGGAAATGCAGCCTGAAAAGCGGTGGAGAAGTTGTCATTACGTTGCTTTTTGAACATAAAAGCGACCTGCCGGAGCAGCCAATTTTTGTGCAACTTCTGCAATACCTGCTCGGTATTTGGCAGAAGGACTTGGCGGGAAAACGTCCCTTGACCTTTATTTTGCCAATTATAGTGTACCATGGGCAACCGAAATGGGAAAAAAGGAAGTTCTGGTCGTATTTCAATGGTTTCCCCGAATCATTGCGACCATATCTGCCTGAATTTGAGTATGTTTTGAGTGACCTAGCCCGCATTCCTGACGATCTTGTCAAGGCAAAAGATCAGATGGGTGCGTTAAGGAGCGTGTACCTTGCATTTAAATACGCATTTAATGAGGCAGGGCTGCGAGAAAATTTCAGAGAAATACATATTTTTGTGGGAGGTTCTGACAACCCATACTTAGATATGCTGTTGACAGAAATGCTTTTTAACTACGTTCAGAAAAGGATGGCCCTCAACGAGCAGGAATTGCTGAAATTAATAGAAACATTGCCGAACGATTCAAAAGAAAGAGTTATGTCAACCTACGAAAAAATTGCTGCACAGAACCAAAAAATCGGTCGCGAGCAAGGTCGCGAGCAAGGTCGCGAGCAGGGTCGCGAACTCAAAACCCGACAGTTTGTCGCCAATCTAATAGAATCCACCGATTGGGATGATGAAAAGATTGCCCTGATTTGTGACACCAATGTTTCTTTCGTACGCAGCATACGCTCCACAATGAAAGACAATGGATAACCTTGACCCCATGTGCGCTCATTCAATAACATGGGGCAACGTTTCCGCATCCCAGTCGTTTTTGGGAAAATGAATTGTAAACTAAGTATCTGGAATAGTTTGCCTTGTATGGCAAAAATACCTATAGCTGGGTATAGGCCTATTGGTTTTATATTTTATATTTTCCTGTTTTCCTGTTTTGCTGTTTCACTGCCGGCCCAGCAGCCCGCCAGCCCCACTACCCCCGCTGCGCCAGCCCCCAACGAGCCGCTGCTCATCACCTTTGCGCACTCGCCCGAGCGCAGCATTCCCGCCGCCGACAGCTTGCCCGACAGGCATTTTCGGATGTACGATCCTGCTCGTCAGCATGACATTGACTGGGGCACACTCGGCAACCTTGGCGCGGCAGCACGACCTTTGTTGTTTGAAACCCGGGCAGTTCGAGGCTTTGACGTTGGCGTCCACGCATTCGATCTGTATATGCTGCGGCCCGAGCAATTGGGCTTTTACCGCAATGCAGGCACCTTCAGCGATGCCTCTTTCTCACAGGGAAGGAATCAGTTTGAGACCAATCTGAACGCCCGATTTGCCCGCACGTTCTCGGGGGGCACCAACTTTTCGCTCGAATACCGTACCCTCAACAATTTGGGCCAATACCGTTACCAGCGCGACAAGCACAACGCGCTCAGTCTGGGGCTCTGGGTGCCGCTGGGCAAACGATACGATGGTTTCCTGATTTACACGCGCAATGTCATCCGCCAGCAAGAAAGCGGTGGCATCGTGTCGGACACCGTTTTTGGCACGGGTCAGTTTGCAGGCCCGATCGCGGCAGAAGTCCGGTTGCCCCGCGAGGCCGCTCATACCCGACTCGACGATGAATGGCTGCAGCTCACCCAGCACCTGCGGCTGCTCGGCAAAGGCGCAACAGGCAGGCGCAGCCTCCGCGCTACCCATACCATTGCCTGGGACCAGCAGAAATACAAATTCGCTGACCAAGGTTCTGGAGCGGAAGGCTTGGGCGCAGATGCCGAATTCTTTGACCCTGTTTTTTTAGTGGACCTGCGTGGTATTCGGCATTTTGTGCGCGTGGACAGGGTTGACAATACTTTCACAATCAACACATTCAAAACAAAAACCCAGGGCCGCCCTTCTGATTTGCTCTCTTTTGGCCTGGCGCACTCGTATTTCAAGGTCAACCAGGAGCCACGGGAATTTAAGGTTTCCAATCTGTTCCTGACAGGCAATCTTGCGATTACACCTTCCGAAAAGTTTGCTTTTACAGCGCAAGGTGCATTGGGGGTTTTGGACAATATTGGAGAATACCAATTGCAGGGTGATCTCTCGCTGGGCCTCGGCAAAGCCGGAAAATTCCGCGCCAGCCTGCTCAGCCAAATCCGCCCCCCCGCACTGCTCTTCGACCAACTTTTTGTCAGCAAGCGGCAAATTTGGAACAATGACTTTGCCAAGCCCGTGGAAAACACGCTCTCGGCAAGCTATGCCCTGCCAATCATCGGCCTGGAAGCTACTGCCCGCGCCCATGTGGTGAACAATTATCTGTACTTCGACCAAAACAGTGTGGCGGCACAAACGACTGCCCCGCTCCAAGTGACGCAACTCCTCGTGCGCGAAAACATAAAATGGGGGAGTCTCCGCTTTGACAATATGGTGGCCTTGCAGCAAGCAAACCGCAGCGACGTCTTGCGCTTGCCCACATGGTTTTCTAAAAACAGCCTTTATTTTTCGGGGAAAGTTTTCAAAAAACGAATGCTTCTGAATGCAGGTGTAGACTTCCGCATCAACAGTGATTTTCGTCCCGACGGGTATCACCCGCTTTCCTGGCAATTCCATTTGCAAGACACATTGACCCAGAAACCATACCCCTGGATTGACCTTTTTGTGTCCTTCAAAGTGCAGACTTTTCGGGGCTTTGTTCGCTACGAAAATTGCGCAACCTGGTGGGACAAGACGCAGGTTTTTTACCAGACCGCCGGGCATCCGCAGCCATTTGGTGCATTGCGCTTTGGCATCGCGTGGCGTTTTATGGACAGCAATTTGCCAGATGAAAAAGAGAACCCGAACGCGCCCACTGGAAGCGGCGCTGTCCCTTCCTCCATTCCGATTGGTCGGCGGGGAAGGGGATAGCATTTTCCTTCATTTTGTAATAATTTCAAGCATGCCACACTTCAAAAAAGGCGTTCCTTTGTGGCCAAATTTTGATTTCTTCCATGAATAAAACTACCTACGTGCTTTTGAAAGCACTTGTGATGCTTGCATTTTCTTGTCTTCCCGAACTGATTTTTGCCCAACCTGGAAAGGAATACAAAGTGGCTTCTATCGGATTCTACAACTTGGAAAACCTGTTTGATACGATTGACTCGCCCACCACGAACGATGTGGATTTTCTGCCGCAAGGCCGCCTTTACTGGAATACACAGAAGTACGTCTCGAAGCAGGCCAACATGTCCAAGGTAATCAGCCAACTTGCTACCGAACTAACGCCCGACGGCTTGGCACTGCTTGGCGTAGCAGAGATAGAATGCCGCAAAGTGCTGGAAGATCTCGTAGCGCAACCGGATTTGAAAGACCGCCACTACCAAATTGTGCATTATGATTCGCCCGATGAGCGGGGCATAGACTGCGGCCTGCTCTACCAAGCCAAATATTTTCAGGTGCTGGGAAGCCGCGCAGTGCCCGTAATGCTCAAAGACCCAAAAACAGGGGCGGTAGACTTCACGCGAGACATCTTGTATGTGGCAGGACTATTTGACGGCGAGCCATTACACGTCATGGTGGGGCACTGGCCTTCGCGCCGTGGTGGCGAGGCCGGCTCGGCATGGATGAGAGCGGCTGCGGCGGGTGTCTGCAAACACTTGGCTGACAGTATTCAAACGGCAGACCCAAACGCGAAAATCGTTATTATGGGTGACTTAAACGACGATCCTGACAATAAGAGCCTTACCCAGGTGCTCAAAGCCCGCCGCAGTGCCGACACCCTTAAGGAGCGCGAGCTCTACAACCCTATGTACGATCTGTACAAAAATGGAAATGGCACTTTGGCCTATAAAGATTCTTGGGACTTGTTCGACCAAATGATTGTGTCCAAAGGCCTGGTAAACAAGGCCGTAGGC
>JANMME010000827.1:0-4200 GCA_031373015.1 Saprospiraceae bacterium | reverse complement strand
GCTGGCTTTACTGACCGCCTTTCTGTTTGTTTCCCATCCGCTGGCTACCCAGTCCGTTACCTATATCGTGCAAAGGATGACTTCTCTGGCAGCCCTGTTTTACCTGCTCTCCCTGGTGTTGTATGCCAGGGCCCGCCTGTCTGACACAAGCCCTGCGTTGAAATACGGGCTGTTTGCAGGCGCTTTTGTTTCGGGAGTGCTGGCTTTGTTTACCAAAGAAAACGCCTTTACGCTCCCTTTTGCCCTTTTGCTTCTGGAGTTCTTCTTTTTTCGGGAAAACAAGGTCACGCTAAATTTCAGGGATCGCCGCATAATCTGGTTGCTGGCGGTCCTGCTCGGCGGACTGTTGATCATGCTGCAAAAGTTTTCTTTCCGCCTGCTCGACCCGATAGCCCCGGAAATTGCCAATGATTACCGGACGATCACCTCGCTCAATTATTTGCTTACCCAGTTCAGCGTTATTGTAAAGTATATCGGGTTGTTGATCCTGCCGGTCAATCAGAGTTTTGACTATGATTTCCCGCTGTCCAACAGCCTTTTTGAGATAAGAACACTGTTGAGTTTTTGCTTTCTGCTGTCCTTGTTTGGTTTGGGCGTTTACCTTTTTAACCGGAACAGGATCATTTCCTTTTGCATTTTCTGGTTTTTTCTCACCCTTTCCATCGAATCGAGCATCATTCCGATCAATGACCTGATTTTCGAACACCGGACCTATCTGCCGTCCTTTGGATTTTTTCTCCTGTTGAGTACGGGCTTGGTCCAAGGCTTGTGGGACAGGTACCGGACGGTTGCGATGGCTGTTTTTATTGGCATCATAGCCTCCAATGCCTTCCTGAGCTTTCAACGAAACAAAGTATGGAAAGATGAATTTACCCTCCTGAGCGATATGATCTTAAAGTCGCCGGAAAAAGCGCGGGGATACAATAACCGGGGCAATATTTATAGCAGGGATGGAAAATACGAGCTGGGATTGAAAGACTTCAATCAGGCGATCAAAGTGCAGCCGAATTACGTGGACGCCTATTATAACCGGGGGAACGCTTATTACAGGCAAAATAAATACGAACTGGCATTAAACGATTTCAACAAGGCTATTGAACTGGCGCCCGACCATCCCCAGGCGTATAACAACCGCGGCAGCGTTTTTTATGGTGCCAAAAAATACGAGCAGGCGATCAACGACTTCAACAAAGCCATTGAACTGAAGCCGGCCTTGTCCGATGCTTATATCAACCGTGGGAATGTGTTTTATGCGGAAAAGAAATATGAACAGGCGATCCAGGACTTCAATAAGGCCATTGAATTGAAACCAGGCGCAGCCGATGCCTATTATAACCGAGGGAATGTGTATAAAAGCCTTGAGCAGTCCGACCAGGCCATTGCAGATTATTCAAAGTCAATTGAGCTGGACCCCAAAAACTATAATGCTTATGATGGCAGGGGGAATGTTTACCTGAAAGACAAAAAGATCGCGGAAGCGATGAGCGACTTTAATAAACTGATCGAACTGAATCCCGGCGATCCCAAATCCTACATCAGTCGCGGCGTGCTTTTTTTTGATGAAAAGAAGTATGAAGACGCCGTCCGTGATTTTTCAAAAGCCATATCCCTGAGGTCAGATTTTGCGCCGGCCTATTTCAACCGTTCATTGGCGCAATATTACCTGGGCAAAAGAGAGGCTGCTTGCCAGGATATGCAACACGCGGCAGGGGTGGGATACGAGCCGGCTAAGGATGCGCTGAGACAAGTTTGTAATTAATTTGGATAGTAATTGGTTAGGATGGCACACGGATAAAAACCTATAAGGTTTCCAAAACCTTATAGGTTTCAATTCCAAACAAGGACACCAGCACCAGCAAACCCTCTTCCTGCATTTTGTTCGTAACTTTGCAGCCACAACACAGTTCACAGTTTACTGGGCATGTCAAAAAGATTCAATATTACCGGCACCTGTTTTCCCGAACGGCACTTTATGGCTGAAACGACGGGGAAATTCAAGAAGATTTTTGAATTGGTCGAATTAGGCGAATATTTCACCATTCACCGCCCCCGGCAATATGGCAAGACCACGATGCTGGAAACGATAGGCCGGTATTTGCGCCCCTTGAAAGAATGGCTGGTTTTTAAGATCAGCTTTGAGGGCATCGGGAGCGAGGTTTTTTTGGATGAAGGTGCTTTCTGCAACGTATTTCTCGAATTGTTGGAACAGCAGATGATCGAATACGAAGAGAAAGATTTGGCTGCTTTTTTGAAACAGGCCGCAGCGGAAGTTAAAACACTCAAAGCACTTTCGAAAAGCATTACCGAGCTGGCGAACCTCGCCGACCGCAAAATGGTGCTCCTCATTGACGAAGTGGACAAAAGCAGCAACAACCAGTTGTTCCTTGATTTCCTCGCCATCCTCCGCAACAAATACCTGAACCGCCATTTGCGCACAGAGCGCACTTTTCACAGCGTTGTGCTAGCGGGCTTGCACGACGTGAAATCCTTAAAATTCAAAATACGCAGCAGCTCCAACTCCGATGGTGGTGGCGAAGCCGGGGCGTACAACAGTCCCTGGAACATCGCTGCCGATTTCGAGGTGGACATGAACCTGTACCCCCATGAGATAGCCCCCATGCTTGACGACTATGCGCAGGAGCGCGGCGTGGACATGGATGTGCCTGCGGTGGCAGAAAAGTTGTTTTACTACACCTCGGGATACCCGTTTTTGGTGAGCATGCTTTGCAAAATAACCGACGAGAAAATACTCCCCCAAAAAAGCGAACGGAGCTGGACGGTGGAAGACATCGAAACCGCTGCCGAGACGCTGATCAAATCGGAGCGCAGCAATACGAATTTTGATTCTCTGATCAAAAACCTGGAAAACAACCCGGGGCTCTACGAACTGGTTTACAGGCTGATTATAGACAACTCGCCGTTTCCTTACAACGTACACGACCCGATCATTCATTTGGGCATACTGCACGGGATTTTCCGAAACGGACAGGGCTTAAATATCCACAACAGAATCTACCGGGAGATCATTGGCAATTATATGGCCTCTAAATTGGTCACAACTGGCAAGCTGAGAGAGACAGAGTACTCAGAGTCCTACACCCTGCCCGGCAACGCCCTAAACCTCGAACGGGTGCTCCTAAAGTTCCAGGCGTTTATGCGGGAGCAGTACAGCAAAAAAGACCGTGAGTTCCTCGAGCGCAACGGCCGACTGATCTTCCTCGCCTTCCTACAGCCCATCCTCAACGGCAGGGGCTATGCTTTCAAAGAACCGGAGCTGTCCGAAGAACGCCGTTTGGACATTGCCATCACCTATTCTACGCACAAATATGCCGTGGAACTGAAAATCTGGCGCGGCGCAGCAGCCCATGAAAAGGGGCTTTCCCAACTGACCGACTACCTCGACCGGCAGCAGCTCGACACCGGCTACCTGGTCATTTACGACCACGCCGAAACAAAGACCTGGGAAAACGGGTGGCTGGATGTGGGGGGAAAGCGGGTGTTTGCCGTTTGGGTGTGAAGGGCGCGGCGAAGTAAGGCGATGACTCCTAGTCACCGCCTCACTGCTACCCTAAGAGAGCAAAAAACGCAAAGGACAAAAAATATTTATTAAAATATTTCCCAAATTGGGAAAAATGCTTTATATTTGCCCTGTGAGAATAATAACGAAAAAACGATTGGAAGTTTTTGGCAAAGAATACCCGGATGCCAAAATATCATTAAAATTTTGGTATGACATAGTCGCCTCCAACAGTTTTTATTCAGTTCAAGACGTGATGCAGGTATTCAATACTGCCGATTATGTAGGGAATGAAAGACTTGTTTTTAACATTGCTCACAACAAGTACCGACTAGTTGCAAAATTCAGGTTTCACGTGCGAGCGCAGCGAGTGTATATTCGATTTATTGGCACACATGCTGAATATGATAAAATAAAAGATATTGAGCATGCCTAAAAACAAAGCACCTATGAAGAAATTTCAAAGTCTAAAATACCCAATCACTCCAATCACTGACGAAAAAACGTATATGCATTTCTGTGAGATGGTGGAGGACTTGGATGATTTAACGTTTGAAGATGAAGAGGAGGAAGAAAAGAAATTTGCTCATCTTGATGCACTAACGACGTTGATAGAAGCTTATGAAGCGAAATATTTTCAATTCAATAAGATAGAACTTACTGTTGTTCAAGTCATCGAACAA
>JANMME010000747.1:0-3413 GCA_031373015.1 Saprospiraceae bacterium | reverse complement strand
GTAGAAATGTTGTTTTCGATGCATAAGCGTGCCGTAGGTACGCTATCTGTGGTTTTTTAGATAGCGTACCTACGGCACGCCAACCGCCTTTTCATCTGTTTTCTACCAAGATTCCGTCCCGCTGGGACGTTTAAAAAATTCGGGATGACTCATGTTGTATTGCCCGCCAAGTCTGCCCCAATTCCCTCCAGGCTCTGATCGTCCCGGGCTACCCACGCTTTCCCATCCAATACCACAATGGGGCGTTCAATAAGGATGGGTTGAGTGACCATGATTTTTACCCATTCTGCGTCAGAGTGGATTTTTCCTTTATAGTTTTCCTGAAAAAGAGGCTCTTTCTGGCGGATCAGTTCCAGGGGTTTCTTGCCCAAAAGCACGAGTAATTCCTTCAATTCGGCCTCAGTCGGCGGGTTTTTCAAATATTCCACCACTTCAAATGATTGGCCGGTTTTTTCTAAAAGCTGCAAAGCGCAGCGGCTTTTGCCGCATCGGGTGTTGTGGTAGATTTTGAGCATGCTGCGTAAAATAAAAAGATACAATGGATGCCGAATCGGCTCACCGCTTCATCACCGCTGCCTCCTTGCGCAATAACGGCAGGCTCACCACTTTTTGCCCAATAATCTTTCCCAGCCGCAGGCCTTCCTCGCAGTCCATGCGGTAGTGTACACCCAGCAGCACACGCGAGGCGGCGTTTTCCTGCGCCATTTCTGCAAAGGATTCGTAAGTGCGTGGAGTGCTGGCAAACTCGGGACGCCTTTCGTGCGTACGGTCGGTAAGCTGGAACTTCCGGCCCAAGGCATTGGTCAATACCTCGGCAGCGGCAGCCCCAAAAGCAGCGTGTCCAGAGGGGTAGGCCGGGAACGATGGCGTTTCGTGCAGGGAGCTCCAATTCGGGTTTATTCGTTCTCGAATATACGTTTCGGGGCGCTCAACATTGAATTGGTATTTGCCTTTCCAGACGATGATGCCCGCATCGCAGAGTGCCAGGGCCGTTTTCAAATACGTTTCCATGACTAAGGGAAATCGCGGGCGGGCTTTCTCGAAGGCTTGATTGGCAATGGAAATCCAGCGCCCGGCAGGGCTCATGGTGAGGCCAGGGAGGTCGTCGCTCCAAAATTCGGCAATCCAACGGTTTTCTTTGCTGAGCGGTTTTGATACGGAATATACCTCCATAGCTTCCGTATAGAAATTGGAGCCAGGAGATGCTTCATATTCGACTGGAATTTTGAAATTTATTTCAGAAATGTCGGCAACAAAAGGCCGCACCTGCCCCCAGTAAGGCAACAGGGCTGGCGATGGGTGTTCGCCGGTGGGTTGCCAGCAGCCCTTGCAAACAACGGGCTCGTAGCCATGGTCATAGTTGTACAGGTGTCCGTCATTGCCTTCACGGTCGGTTTTTGACCAAGCCCACACCATGCTGGCGACCAATTTGCCATATTCAGCAGATTGTTCGGCTACGCGGTCAGTTGCTTTTTTTACAAAAGATTGGTTGTTCTTCTTTTCCAACAAGTCAATCTGTTGCCTCAAATTGGCGGGGGCTGTCGCGAAAAATTGGCGGAGAATCTGGGCATACGAGGCATTGAGGCTGGCTGGTAAATAAAACTGCCCTTCGCTGAACTTAGCTTCGGGCTTTTCATAGCCGGAAACATAAGCCTCCATGGAGATATAGTCTCGTAAACCCGGAAGCGCCGATTCATACGCGGCCATTTCGATGTATGCAAACATTCGAGCCCCCACGGGGGGCCGGTATCCCATCGTGTGGCGCTCCAGGTCCAGGGCAAGGTGATTCCATGCCAATGTTATCTCCGTGGCATTGCGGTATTCAAAAGGCTCCTCCACCTCGTCGTAATTGCAATTTTGGGCAGCCAATACACTTGCCAAAACGATGACCCCAAGCAAACGGTAGACTGCTCTTTCAAAACTTGATTTTTTGAAATTTCGAGGGATGAAAAATCGGTTTTTCATAGCCGTTTTTTAAAAAACAGTGTTTGATTAAGCCGCCATGGCTGGAAAACTGAGGTTGAAGGTAGTGCCTTTCCCCTGCGTGGACACCACATCGAGCGCTACCTGGTGGATTTTCATGATGCTGTCCACCAATGAAAGCCCGATGCCCGATCCACGCACATGGATGCTTTGCGAGCTGCGGTAAAAGGGCTGGAAAATGAGTTGCAAATCTTTTGCGGGGATGCCGGGGCCTCGATCCGTGATTTCAACACGGTGTTTTCCGCTTGGGTCGAAATGAATGTTCACCTCCACCTTTTTTTCGGGCGAGAATTTGCAGCCGTTGTCCATCAAATTTTGGAAAGCAGAGCGCAGGAGCGGCTCGTTGCCCCGCACACAAAGTTGGTCTTCATCCTCCGGGAAACCTACAATGTCGAAAGCGATGTTGTAATTGGGGTGGAGACGCAGCAGGGAGGCGCGCGTCTGGAGCATCACTTCGTCGAGCCGAACGCGCTCGAAAGCGATGTTGGTGCCTTCGGAATGTACCCTGGCGAGTTGGAGGAGTTTTTCGGTCACGTCGCTCAGTTCGCGGGAATCTTCGAGCACTGATTTTAAGGTGGACTGATATTCCTCGTTGTCGCGCTTTTTGTCAAGGGCTATTTCAAGTTGGGCAATGATGACAGACAGCGGGTTTTTCAGTTCGTGCGATACGTTTGAAATAAAACTCTTTTGCATCCGAAACGCGAATTGGATGCGGTCGAGCAGCCGGTTGAAGGTGAAAACGAGGCGGGAGAGCTCGTCGCGGTTGTTTTGACCTTCCAGACGGGCACTGAGGTCGGAGGGAAGGATGCCATCTACCTGATTGACAATGCTTGCCACGGGCGACATGGCTTGCCCGGCATAAAACCAGCCGCCAGCCGCCACCATGCCGATGCACAAAAAGAGGGTAACGACCAAGATGTTGCGAAGGTTAAAGAGTTCTTCAGAGTTGAACACAGACTCGGCTATCACCAAATATTCATGCCCGCTGTGGCTTTTGTGCACCAAGCCCAGCGCGTGGAGTTTGCCGTCCAAAAAACGGGTTTCTCCCGAATTTTTTAAGCTCACCAGCGTCTTAAAGGGGAGCGGTTCATCGGCCCGGTTGAAGGCGAAAACCCGCTGCATGTCGGCGTTGAAAATCATTACGTTTTCTCGAAACGGGAGCGTTGTGCTTTCTGCTTCGATGCTGGCAGCCTCGCTAAGTGGGCGTAAATTGGCCTCATCGTGTAGCACCATTTCAGCAGTCATCAGTGCCTTTGAGCGAAGGCTGTCGTAGAATTCATCCACGGTCATTTGGCGGAACTTGACATAGATAAAGCACAGCGACACGAGCAGCATGCCTGCCACGAGCACGATAAATTGGAGCGTAAGTTTGGTCCTGATTTGCATGGTTGTCTTTTTTTTGTGGATTTAATTATTGGGGGATGGAACAC
>JANMME010000295.1:0-2731 GCA_031373015.1 Saprospiraceae bacterium | reverse complement strand
GGTTGGGTCGTAGATCGGGCGTTTTTCAAGGTCTGAAATGGCCTGGCCAGCCTGTTCCATCGGGTTGACCCAGTAAAGCGGCTCAGATTTTTTGTTGCCGGCTTTGTCCTTGCCACCGATGTTGAAGTTCAACGAAAGGTGTGGCCAGTGGAAAAAATCGCTGCGAATATTCCGTGAATCGCTGGTGTTGTCTAGACCATCAAGCAGGTCCTGGTCATCGCCCAGCAATTTTGCTACTGTGTACTCCAAACCGAGGTTGAATTTCGAGTTGAAACGGAAAGCAAGTCCGGCGCCTAATTCTGCGGCAACACCGGCGGGTTTAGAATCTAGTTCCGTACCATTCAAGGTAACGGTAGAAGAAGAATAGCCAAGACCACCGAAAACATTGACGCCTACTTTGCGGTAAGGTTTGTCAAAACGAAGATTGTTGACCGTCATTACCAATTGGCCGCTGCCCGAGAACCAGTTAGTTTCAGATTTGTCCGCGCTGGCGCCTTCATCTTCGTTTTTCATGGCAGCATAGAGGGCGCCTACACGAACTGAGAAAACATGACCGAGTGATTTACGGATGTGGAGGCCACCGCCGAAGCCAGGGAACTTTGCATCAATGTCGCCTAGCACCATCGGGGTGCCGAGGTCAACGCCGACTTCCCATTGGTCGGCAGGGGTGAATGAGCGATAGGTTGAGCCAGCGTCTTGAGCTGCCAAACCAAGCCCAAAAAAGGTTAAAAGGAGCGCAAAAGTTAATTTCCGAACCGTCATAGGGTTGCTGAATTTTTAATGAAATGAATGGTTACTGTTTTATTCGTTTTGCGTTTTTGAGGAAATTTGTTTTTCGGAAGGGAGTGTTTGTTGCAATAATGATTAGAAAAACAAGGCAATAGTCGGGATAAAAACTCAAACACCAAGCTTTTTCAGGGCCAAAAATAGCGCAGTGGTGGATATTTTTCGGGGAAAATCATTATTTTTTCTAACTTCTTCCAATGCGCGGCGTATGGTGACGGACGTATCGGAGAAAATAGCCCTGTCTGTCATGACCGCTTCGGGCTGCATTAGGTAGGCAAAAACCCGGGCCATGCCACAGTTTGAGATGAAATCCGGGATGAGCGCTACATGCTCGTCGGTGAAGCGAGCCGTGGGGCCAAAGAACACCTGATCGTCCACAAACGGCACATTTGCGCCGCAGGCAATGACTTCAAGGCCTGCTTCCAACATGGCATCAACCTGCTCTCTGGTCACGAGTTTGGAAGCAGCACCGGGGATAAAGATATCGGCGCCCATCTTCCAAATCTTCTCATTCATTTCGTTGAAAGGCAATAGGTTATGCGCAGTGATCTTGTTCCCGACTTTTTCGTTGAACAGGTGTTTTACCTCCTCAAGCGAAAGCCCATCCGACGCGAGGATGCCTCCAACCCGGTCAATGATCCCGACAATTTTTACGCCCTCTTTTGCCAGATAGCAAGCAGCCGCAGAGGCGACATTTCCCCAGCCCTGAATGATAGCTGTTTTACCCGTCAAGGAAGCATGTCCGTAAATATCGTAGAAATGCCGCACCGACTCGGCCACGCCATAACCTGTGATGAGGTCGGCAACGGCATATTTGTGCTGACCGCCCTCGGGCATATATTCGGGGTCTTCCACAATTTTGGTGCAACCGTAGCGGAGCTGGCCGATGATGTTGATTTGTTGGCCCTCGGTGGGCTTGAGGTGACCGCGCACGATGCCTTCCTGCGGATGCCAAAGTCCGAGGGCCTCGGTGATGGGCACCACGTCTTTTATTTCGTCCACGTTCAGGTCGCCGCCTGTGCCGTAATAATTTTTCAAGATGGGCAATGCAGCGCGATACCAGCGTTCCAGCACCTGCAAGCGGCGTGGATCTGAAGGATCGAAATTGATCCCGCTTTTTGCGCCGCCGATGGGTGGGCCACACACGCTAAATTTGATTTCCATCACTTTGGCAAGCGAAATGACTTCTTCGCAGGTCAGTCCTTTGCGCATCCGGGTACCGCCTCCTGCCGCGCCGTTGCGCAGCGAATTGATGACGATCCAGCCTTCAGCGCCGGTTTCCTCATCGTGCCATTCAAAAATGATTTCGGGTTTTTTCTCCTTGTACTTTTCTAGGAGGCTTTCCATGCAATTATGTGGTGGGTAAATTGATCAGGGCGAAATACGGCACAAAAGTAGTAAAACATGATTCAATTTTAAATAAACCGCAAAACAGGAGAACCGGAAAATATAAAACCGCAAAATCAAGAAGCGCAAGATATCAAATGCGTCAAAACTTTGCACTACTCGCAATCAAAACGTTTGGTTTTATATTTTCCGGTTCTCCTGTTTTGCGGTTTATTTTAAGTGCTAGCAAAAATTAGGGATGCCCCATGCTAATTCGCCGCTCCGTCTCCCCCAGAATCTCGATCTCCACGCGCACGGCATCGTCGGGCAGCAGGGATTCTGCCAACTGTGGCCATTCGATCACGCAATACCATGGGTCGTATAATAGATCCTCGAGGCCAATGTCGAACGCCTCCTGAGCCGAACGCAAGCGGTAAAGGTCGAGGTGGTGAAAAAGGCTGATCGAACCGTCGGCTTCGACATAACTGTATTGGTTCACCAGCGAAAAAGTAGGGCTGGCCGTGTTTTCCCGCACACCGAGATGCTGGCAAATGGCCTTTACGAGCGTGGTTTTGCCCGCGCCCATGTCGCCGTAGAGGGCGATTTTGCGGCGGCCAGC
>JANMME010000288.1:0-10603 GCA_031373015.1 Saprospiraceae bacterium | reverse complement strand
CGCTTGTAGGGGACGCAGTATACCCCCAATCTTGATCGCTACCACCAAGGGATTTTTGCCATACTATTTCTCCTTCTTTGTTCAACATTACTACCCACATATCCTTGCCAGCATGGTGACCTGAAATATCGCCATTACTAGAGGCGGAATAACCATTCAAAATATAATCATCGGTGTTGGTCTGGTCAATTTCAAATGCAACATCTGTGCTAGTTCCTCCCAAACACTTTTGCCATTCGATTACTCCAATGCTGTTCAGTTTTACTACCCAATAATCAATGCTACCATGATTGCCTGAGACATCTCCATCATTCGAAGCAGTTCGCCCAGCTACTACAAACCCGCCATCAGAAGCCTGTTTTATTGAATTGGCGATATCTTCGCTCGTCCCGCCCAACGCTTTTTGCCATTCCATGTCGCCGAAGCCATTTAGTTTCACCACCCAAAAATCCACATCTCCATGGACGCCTGCCACGTCACCATCGGTTGATTGAGCAATTCCTGCAAAAACATATCCTCCGTCTTTTGTTTGTTGAACGGAGTTTGCAGATTCCCAGGCACTGCCCCCGTAAGCCTTTTTCCATTGGACGGCTCCAGTATTGCTTAATTTGATCAGCCAAGCATCTTTGTCACCGTGGTTGCCTGACACATCGCCGTTATTTGATTCTGTGAACCCGGCTACTATATAGCCATCATCGTCTGTCTGTTGGATAGCGTACGGCCAATCATTGTTGGTGCCGCCAAACGTTTTTTTCCATTGGATAGCGCCAAGGCTACTCAACTTCAGCACCCAATAATCATTACCTCCATGATTGCCAAATACGTCTCCGTCAAGCGATAAGACATCGCCGGTCACAATGTATCCCCCATCATTTGTCTGTTGAATGCATTTGGCTTCATCAAATTCGCTTCCGCCATACGTTTTTTGCCATTGGATGATGGGTTGTGCGCGAAGTATAGTTGCCGAGAAAATGAAAAAAAATAGCGTGGGAAGAAGCTTTATCATGCAGAATAATTGAGTCCATGTCAGGAAAAAGCCACGGCTTTGAGTGTTCAAAACCGTGACTGGGAAGCGTATTTCAAAGGTGGTGGTTTGACGGCGACCTTTTCTACTCCTGCTTTCTAAATTTTCCAGAAAATACTTTGCCAGAGGGCGTGGTGGCCGTCAATATATAGAAGCCGTTGGGCCGTGCGGAAATGTCTACCTCGCCGCTATATAAGATGGTTTGGCGACTGATTTCCCGGCCCAGCAGGTCAGTGATGCTTATGTTTAGGGCAGGCCCCTCCTCCGTTGAATCCAAGGGCTTTCTTATGGAAATCGTGTTGACTGCGGGGTTGGGGTAGATTTCTAGGGAGGCGGATAAAGGGGTTGAGGTGGGGGAAGATGACGGGGAGAGTTTGATGACCCAGAAGTCGGTTTTGCCATGGACACCTGAAACATCACCGTCGTTTGACCAAGCCTCACCAGACATAATGTAGCCTTTATCGTTCGTTTGTTGTACGGAAACGCCTCTTTCAGGCCCTGTCCCCCCTAACGCCTTTTGCCACTGGATATCTCCTCCTTCAGTCAGCTTTACTACCCAAGCGTCAGTATTCCCGTGATTGCCCATTACATCACCATCCGTTGAATGCGTAAACCCAGCCAAAATAAAGCCATCGTCAAAGGTTTGTTGGATGGATTGACCAAAATCTTCGTCACTTCCTCCAAGTGCATTCTGCCACTCAATATCCCCTGTTTCATTCAACTTCGCTACCCACCAATCGTAACCGCCGTGGTTGCCTGTTACATCTCCATTTGTTGACCGGGCTTGACCAAATACGACATAACCACCATCTCTGGTTTGTCGTATATCATTGCCCCTATCAATACCAGTCCCCCCCAAAGATTTTTCCCATTCTATTTTTCCTTCAAAATTCAGTTTTACTACCCAATAATCCGAATTTCCATGATTGTTCTTTACATCCCCGTCTTGTGAATCAGACTCCCCGGTAACAATATATCCGCCGTCTTTGGTTGGAGTAATTGCATATCCAAGGTCCAATCCAGTACCGCCAAGGCATTTTTGCCACTCAAGGTTTCCATTACTGCTTAATTTAACTACCCAATAATCAAGATAGCCGTGAAATCCAGTAACGTCCCCATCGACGGAACTTGTCCTGCCAGTAAGCACATATCCACCTTCATTGGTTTGTTTGACGGACCAGGCCTCCTCCCAACCGCTGCCACCAAGACATTTTTGCCATTGGATTGTGCCATCACTGTTCAATTTTAGCACCCATATATCTTTGTCTCCGTGATTGTCCGACACATCACCATCATTTGACTCCGTATAACCAGCGACCACGTACCCTCCATCAGTCGTTTGGATGATGGAATATGACCAATCAAGATCGCTCCCGCCATAAGGCTTTTTCCACTGAACAAGGCCTGTGCTATCCATCTTTACTACCCAGAAGTCCACATTTCCGTGACTGTCCACGACATCTCCATCTTCTGATTCAACGTATCCAGTAGTTATAAAACCGTTGTCGGCGGTTTGAACAATAGAATTTGATCTTTCATATAAAGTGCCTCCTAGGGCATATTGCCATTGGATGGTGGGTTGGGCGGAGATAATTGGAATTGCTAAGGAAAGGTGGATAATGAGGAGGGCGTACTGATTCATCTTGAATTTTTTACATCGTTTTTTATCAAAAAAATTGACAGGCTCATAATCTACATCCGTATCTATGTAATCCTCATTAATAGGGATTTATAGAGTTCTTTTAGACTTTGGACACCTTCGGTATCAAAAATAGTTGAAGTTCTTTGAAAAAGCAGAACCGTGTGTCCATCTTGGTTGTATGAAAAACGACAATCAGACACTCCAGTTCTGCCAAGCTCTTTTAGGCTTTGGGGTCAGTCGCCGTCGGGCGATGACAAATTTGGTGATGGGTCTTTCGGCGCACGAAGGTGCCAAGTGTCCTGTTGAGTTGAGCGAGAGTGAGTTTTTTCACTATCACTACAGCAACATCAGCAAGATATTGGAGGGCATGTGCGATCGATTGCCTGCGGACAGTTCCTCAAAGGTACTGAGTGCTATACTAACTGCCTTGTTGAGGCCGTTTTTTCCCCCACCGCGCCGCCTGTCGATCGGTACGCCCTTTTATGCGTTCACGAGCGACACAACGAAGTTGGTCAAGCCGCACTCACCTTGCCTGAAGGGCCGCGGCTACGTTCAGACCGCGAACAACGTGATCCGTGGCAACCGCCCCCTGAGTGTGGGCTACCCTTTGGCCGTGACCCATTTGGGGTTGGGCGAAGCGGGCTGGTGCCCACCGTTGAGCATGGTGATGCTGGAAATTGAAGACGATCCCACAGGGGTTGCAGTAGCACAGGTCAAGGCACTGATGGAGGCCCCGGAGTTGCCCTTCGGGGCTGAACTGTGCCTAGAGCGGGCCGATTCTGGCTTTGGCAAAGCAGCCTTTTTGTCGCCTTTATACGACTTGGGCAACCTGGTGAGCATCGTTCGGCTACGGCAGTCCATGCGGGTATGGTCGCCGTCCGACGCGGCATCCAGCAAGGGCGCCCCCCCCGTTTACGGCGAAAAACATTACCTGTCAGCGGCTTCGGGCGAAAAAACGTATCATCGCACAGACAAAAAGACTGGGCTCAAAACGGCAAAAACGGTCTACCAGCGATCCATTGTGGACAAAAAAGCCGATGATATGGCCCAAAACGAGGTAACGTTGGGCAACGGGCGCCAGGCAAGCATTTGCTTGCTGCGCTGGAACAATCTGCTGCTGCGCTCCAAAAAGGGGCACTCTATGAAGAAAAAACCTTTCGACGTGGTACAAGTCCAAGTCCTTGACCGGGCCACCCAAAAACCCATTTTTGACCGGCCTTTGTTCCTGGACATCAGCGGGAAGCGCAAAGGCGAGGTGGCAACCCAAGAAGCTCAACAACAGTACCGCGAACGCTATGATGTTGAACCCTACTACCGTTTTGCACAGCGCAGCCTCTTGCTCGACAAACTTCAGACCCCCGAGCACGACCACCTGCAACAATGGCTGAGGATCGTACAAATCTCGACCTGGCTGCTTTTTGTGGCCAGAAACGAAACCGAGATTGACTGCCAAAAATGGCAACGGTACTTGCCCAAAAACCAGTACGCCAAGGAAAACCCCGAAGCCCCGCTCACGATCGCACAAACCCGAAAAGGCATCAAAAACCTTTTTCGCACTTTTGACAAAACCCCCTTCCTCCCTCTAAAGTGTAAAAAAGGGAAAGGGCGCAAAAAAGGACAGACCCAACCTCAAAGAACTAGGTATCTGATACTCCGAAAACAAACCAAAATCATTGTCAGACCATCAAGAATATAAATGAAACACACTAAATCATCAAACCCTTAGGAACGCGACGCCCACGCGAAGGCGGCGGCGTGTGTCCAAAGTCTAAAAAATCCTCCACTTTCCAAAAAGGTCGGCAAAGGCAGGCTTTTCAGTCCGGGTAAGTCGGGCAAAAAAAAAGGGGAATAGAGCGAGGGGGCTTAATCCCATTGCTCAATAAAAAGCCACGGCTTCTATACTCGAAGTCGTGGCTGAAAAGCGTATCCCAAAGGTAACAGTTCGATAAAAGGTTTGCTATTCCTGCTTTATGAATTTCCCGGAAAAGACCTTGCCCGAGGGGGTAGTAGCGGTTAAGAGATACAAGCCGTTGGGTATTGCTGCAATGTCTATCTCGCCGTTATTGGAAATGGTCTGGCGCCTGAGTTCCCGCCCCAAAAGGTCTGTGATGCAGACGTTTAACTCGTGTTCATCTCCTTCCTCTGTTAAGGCAGAGAGGGTGCTCATGGAGATCGTGCTGGTAGCGGGATTGGGGAAGATTTCTAGGGGAGCCGATAAAGGGGTTGAAGTGGGGGAGGATGAAGGGGAGAGTTTTACGATCCAGAAGTCGCTATAGCCGTTGCAAGTCGTTGCGTCGCCGTTTGTAGACCAGTTGTATCCAACCAGGATAAAACCGCCATCTTTTGTTTGCTGAATGCAATTGCCCCGTTCACCTGAGCTGCCACCAAGTGTCTTCTGCCATTGGATTTCACCCATTTCCGTTAACTTGACCACCCAAATGTCATCAATTCCGTGGTTGTTAAATACATCCCCATTGTTTGAGCTAGTTGTTCCAATCGTGACATATCCTTCGTTTGTTTGCTGGATGAATTTAGCAAAATCTTCACCACTCCCACCCATTGCATGCTGCCATTCGATATCCCCAATTTTGTTGAGTTTCACTGCCCAATTGTCGTAGTTGCCGTGCGCCCCTGTCACGTTGCCATTGTTCGATGCTGATTGGCCAAATACAATATAACCGCCATCTCTGGTCTGTTTGATGTCGTTGGCGCGGTCTAGGGCTGAACCGCCGTACGACCTTTCCCATTCAATCTTCCCTACATTGTTTAGTTTTATGACCCAATAGTCCGAGTTGCCTTGATTTGCGGACACGTCCCCGTCGCTTGATTGGGACTCGCCTGCCACGATGTACCCCCCATCGGAGGTTTGGCTGACGGCATAGCCAATATCAAGTCCACTGCCACCCAGAGACTTTTGCCATTCAATAGTTCCAGTATCGCTTAGTTTCACGACCCAATAGTCCAAAGAGCCATGGTTGACGGTCACGTCGCCGTTCGGCGTACCAGACCTGCCAACCAAAATGTAACCACCTTCTTTGGTTTGGTGGATGTCCCAAGCTTCCTCCCAGCCGCTGCCACCAAGACATTTTTGCCATTGGATGCTCCCTGTGCCGCCCAATTTTAGTACCCAGGCATCGTAATCACCGTGATTGCCCGACACATCCCCGTCGTTTGATTTAGTGAAACCGGCTACAACAAAGCCCCCATCGGTAGTCTGATCAATGGCGAACGCTATTTCATGACCGCTCCCGCCATAAGTACCTTTCCATTGGACAGAGCCAAGACTATCGAGTTTTAGCACCCAGAATTCATCGTAACCATGGTTTACGCCAACGTCGCCATCATCGGAGACAGTATAACCGGTTATAATATAGCCCCCATCTACAGTTTGTTGAACGGAGTTTGCTTCATCGTAAAGACTTCCACCAAAAGACTTCTGCCATTCTATAGTAGCTTGAGAAGAAAGGTGTGAAAACGCCACAAAACAGAGGAAAAAAGAAATGCACTTTCTCATCGTATTGTATTTATTTTATCAAATAGGAAGGGAGAATCAAATCTACTGCGATAAAACTTTACCTTAGATTATCATTTTTACTCCGATTTTACGAGTTTCAATGTTTGGGATTCACACTCGTTTTCAATGTGAAGTACATAAACCCCAGGTAAAAGCGATGATGTAGGGAAGGAAACTTGTGAACCATACAAATCTAACTCATACATTAATACAATCTGTGCCTTTGTATTCAACAAACGAAAAGTCGTCTTCCCACAGCCTGATTGAGTTCGAGGAGCAAAGATATTAACACTCCCCTTGAAAGGGTTTTGCGCTTTAAATTTGTCAAAATCAATTGTATCTCTAACTGTTTTTTCTACTGCACCGCTATTGGAGGGAGTCCCAACAATTATTGCACTCTCTGCGGTTAGAGCAGTAAATTCATATTCAGGCTTCCAAGGCTTTGTAGGATCGTCTAATACTTTACAGAGTGTAATGATTGGTACGGCAGGAAAAGCTATATTTCTGCTTAGTGTTATATAGCCAATGATTGGATCAGGTTTAGATTTGTCGTCCATACGAAAGGGGCTGCTTACATTAAAGGAGATCCCTCCAATTATTGGGAAGTGCCCAAGCATATCGACCGCAACGATGGGATTTTCATATACCCTGCGAACATAAGCATGTTCGTACCACTGGCCTTCGGTTAAATTTATTTCAAACAAATTTGAAATGCCTGTCCCAATTTCTTTTACTCTAAATCCTACCCATTCGTATTTCCAAAACTCAATGTAACTGCAATCTTCGACAGGTACTGGGTTGACGGGTATACGACCATCTGTCGTCAAGTCAATAATCTTAAAATCAAATAATAATTCTGACATTATAGTACTTGCCTCGCCTGTAGGGCAATTAGTAGCAATTCTGGCTCTGTAATGGCCAGGATCCAAAGAGTTCAAAACGTATGATTCTCCTGGAACGTTGGGATTTGTGAATAAAACAAGCCAAGTGCCAGAGTCTTCTATTGAAATCTCTAACGAGTGGTTTGCACCGACCCAAGCCGGAACCCAACCTAAGGTGACGAGGTCAGTCCCAATGCTGACTACATGAAAATCATCAGGTGCAGGTGCGTCGCAGTAATTGGCTTTAAGGTCAATGGGCGAAAATGGCGCGGACTCATTTTCTGCGAAAACAGGTGTAAACGTGGATTGGAACGTGGAGAAAAGCAACGCCACGAGAAGACTTTTTGCCATAATCAAGGTGAATTAAAAGGTGAATCAGAAAATTTCGCCATAAAGGTCTTTCCTTCGGCCTGAAAATTTTTATAACACTTTTTGACAAATATTCCAAAGCAATCATGGAACAGAGTCTGTTGGTAGAGTTGATTCGGACGCTAAAATCCGAAGAAAAGGAACAGGTTTTACATTTTGCCACAGTTCAATTCTTCAACAATGGAAGAATGAAGGCTCAAGTTATTCCACTTATTGACATTTTTTTTAATCATCCGTGGCACACTACTGAACAAAGATTAGAAAAAAAAGAAGTGTATTCTATAATTTTCCCCAATCAGTCCTTTGTTGAGGGAAAATTAGAGAAAGTAATGGTCGAAGCACACAAGGTTGTCAAAATGTTTTTATTGTCACAGCGCTACTTTCGAGAAGAAAATGAGTTTCATCAATTGTTGGACTTTTCTGAAGAAGTCCGAATGAGAGGCCTTGATACTCGCTATCATCAAACGCTGGCAAGGCTCCAAAAAATGCAGGTGGGCATTCCTCAAAATAGTCAGCAGTTTTACCGCCGTCAGTTTCTTTTAGAATATTCTAAATTTGAAGATGAAACCGTTCATAATCAAGCAAAGGGGGATCTCAATATCCCCCAAACACTCCAAGCACTCGAATTAGATTATTACCTAAATCGTTTGGTTTTACTCAACCAGTTACTGTTACAACAAAAAATTGCTCGCTTGGAAATTCCCCAAAGTATTAGTTTTCTCATTGAAGAAAGCTACATACCTATAGCACTTTTAAAGGAATCCATCAGTATTAGAATAAGTCATGAAATTTTCACTTTGTTAAAGAAGCCCTTTCCAACGACTTCTGATGTTCAAGCCCTTTTTGATTTATTGTTGTTACATGAGGAAAATTTAGACCCAAAAATCCTGCCTGATTTCTATGCTTTTTTACGGAACCTGTGTGTCTTGTCAATATCTGCAGATTATGAGAAGATTGAAATGGCATCTATGCTTCACGAAATATATAAGGATAACCTAAATCGAGGATACCTTCACAGTGAGGGGAAAATAAGTCGAAGCAAGTATATGGCTGTTGCCAATAATGCGCTTTTAATAGAAAAATATGACTGGGCTTTAGCCTTTATCGAAAAATACAAACATGAACTTCATGAAAATAATGAAACGCAAAACATTTATCGTTTGAATTTAGCCAATTATTTGTTTAAGGTAGGACGATTTTCGGAATGTTTGGACTATATCCCAGATACATCTCCATACCTAATATATTTCTTGCAGGGCAAACGCCTCGAACTAAAAGCCCTCTACGAACTACGCTCCGAGCTCCTCCCCTACAAACTCGATGCCTTCAAAATGTTCCTCAGCCGAACCTCCCAAAAGTTGCTCTCTGAAAATAAAAGGCAAATCCACTCCGACTTCGCCAACCTCCTCCACCAGCTCGTCTACTCAAATCCCGGCGACCCCAAGCGTTCCGAACTCCTCACCAAACGCATCCAAGAAAAAAAACAAGCCGCCGAATGGCGCTGGCTCTTGGAAAAAGCCAAAGCCTTGAAAGAAAAACTCTGAGTAAGTGCAAGGCGAGAAAACGCCTTCCGCTTTCTCGGTCGGACCCTCTACGCAAAAACTGTCCCTAATCACCAAAAGTGTACCACCAAACTGCACCAAAATTGTACTACGGGTAAATCATAAATTGCCTCGGACAAAACCCGGGATATTATGTACGGTATGGACACACACACAACAGTCAAGACCCTATTAAGCAAAGGTTTCAGCAGGCGCAAGATCGCCGAACAATTGGGCATTCACCGCAAGGTCGTCAAACGCGTCGAGCGCGATGACTTTGGGTATCTGGGGGTGTTTGTACGGATCCGCCGCTGTGCCATGCCGGGTGCGTACGCCGGAACACAAAGGCAAGGCACCGCTACGAGTACAAGTCCACCATCTTTACCTCAAACCGAAACTTTGAAGATTGGGGCACTATCCTCTACGATAAAGTCATGGCTTCCGCCATCATTGGCCAAATCGTTCATCATGCCCACGTCCTCAAGTTCTCAGGAGAAAGTTACAGGATCAAAGATTTCTTGACCCAACTTAACAACATTGACTAATTTTGATTTGCCAAGTGGTACACTTTTGGTGCAAGTTGGTGGTACACTTTTGGTGATTAGTGACAGTCAACAATTCACACTGCATTTTAAGACCGATGAGCTCGGCGCTTGCTTTAAGCTCCGCGACACATTCTATAAAAGCCTGCAGATCCGGCGATGGATTGTTGGTGACAAGATGTTGTTTGTAATGTAAACCGATGGCGATCTGTCGTTGGCAGGCGTCTGTGGAATCGAGCACTTTTCCCTGCTCCTCTTTATAGACCCGAACCGTTTGCTTGGAATACTCCGTGTCCATGCCCTTTTCTTGAAGGATGCTTAGCCACAACAAATCGTCTATGAACGGTTCGCTGCGCAATTTTTCGGAAATCAGGTAATCTTTGAGCCAGAGGTTCAAGTCGGAGAGCGGGTTCAGCATTTTTTTTCGGTCGCTCCCCTGGTCGCCCATTTCGGCTTTGAACAGTTTGCGGTAGGCGGTGGCCAAGTCAAATTTTTCAAGCTCCGTGCTGGGGTCATGGAATCGCTTGCAGTAGGAAAACACCTTGAGCGTGGCAGCCTCAGCACCGTGGCACCTGTGGAGGAATTTTTGAAACCCCAGGAGCTCATCGGGGCTTAAAGTCCGCAGGAGCGGAAAAAATTTTGACTGATGTGACATGGGCGTGAAGGTGAAAAATGATGCTGCTGTATGAATGCAGTATGCAGTCGTCAAAACGGATTTAAAACGATCAAATGCAAAATTAATTTATTTTGTAAAATATTTCACATCAGCCTTCAATGGCAGAATATTTTGCAACACTTGAGTAAATGCCAGTCAAGGCCAGGATTGCCTACTGAAGCGCATTGTGCAACATTTTTTAGGAAAACCAAGGTGAATTGGGGTGATTCTGTTTTTGGAAACAAGGTGTGCCGAACTGAATATTGCAGTGCTATTTATAGTCAACGCAAAGTGGTTTTGAACAAAAGCACAGCACAACAGCTTGATAACTAACCCCTCTAAACTTTCTAAACCCCTCTGAACTGTATTATTCCTTGCCCGATATGGAACCACGTAAATATATACTAGACAAATTTCAAGAGCATCTGCGGGTCG
>JANMME010000610.1:0-13226 GCA_031373015.1 Saprospiraceae bacterium | reverse complement strand
CTCCAAATCGGCCTACTGGGTCGCCGCTTTTGTGAGCGCTGCGATGGCCGGGCTTATCTTTCCCGCCAGCGCGTGGTTTCGCCAAGGGCTACAACCTGGGGTGATGACACGCGAATTTGCCTTCGGGTTTGTATTCACATTGGCTGTTTGGTGGTATAATTTGGTTGGATACCCGCTACTGGAAAGGCGTTTTTTCAAAAAAATTAAGCCGCATTGGCCACACATGGGCCGAATCCTGACCACACTCCTGTTCAGTTATCTGGTCGTCTGGACAGACGAGCGCCTGCAGATTTTGCACATTGACGACGACTTGCAGGGCTATGTGGAACGCGAAGGCGCCAACGAATTCAGGGCCGCTATCACGGCAAGTTTCGTGCTGCTGGTGATCTATTTTTTAGACGTGCTGCGCAAATTTTACCAAACCCAAATGGAGAACGAGCACTTGAAACTGGAAACCTCGGTGGCGCATTTTGAAGCGTTGAAACAGCAGGTAAACCCACACTTTCTGTTCAATTCGCTCAACATTCTGAAAACCATGGTGAAGACCAACGACCCAAAATCAGAAGAATATGTGGTGCGGTTGTCGGATCTATACCGCAATTTGTTGCTGAGCAACCAAAAAGAGAAGGCAACGCTGGAAGAAGAATTGGCCGTGCTGGAAAATTATTGCTTCATGCTGAAAGCCCGTTTTGAAGACAAATTGCGGGTTTTGCAGCGCATTGTACCCGCCGAAAACCCAGTTTTCCTTCCACCACTCACCCTACAGATGTTGGTTGAAAATTGTATCAAGCACAATGTAGTGAGCGGCGAAAAGCCCTTGGAAATCGAACTTTTCCGCGAAGGTTCTTGCCTCGTAGTGCGCAACAACCTCCAAACCAAACGTTCTGTAGAAGAGAGCAGCCATATCGGCCTCGAAAACATTCGCCAGCGATATCGAGCGCTGACCGGGAAGGAAATCGAGGTGGAAAGAACCGACGCTTATTTTACGGTTCGATTGCCCCTACTCAACCAAAATTGATCCATGCGAATCCTCATTGTCGAAGACGAACAGCGCACTGCGCTAGACCTGCAAGCCACGATCCGAGAAATATTGCCGGATGCCGAGTTCCTAGCAACGCTGGATTCGGTGGAAAGCGCCGTGGACTGGCTGGGCAAAAACCCCACTCCCGATCTCGCTTTTTTTGACATCCAACTGGCCGATGGGCTGAGTTTCGACATCTTTCAGGAAGTGAAGGTGGAGTGCCCCGTGGTGTTCTGCACGGCGTTTGACGAACACGCGCTACATGCTTTTCAAGTGAACGGGGTGGATTACATTCTCAAACCATTTGATCGGGAGAGCATACGCCGCGCGCTGGATAAAGTGCGGGCTTTAGAGAATTTTTTTCAAAAACGGGACAGCAACCTTGAGGCCAGACTTGCCAAACTCCTTGGCGAGGCCCGTCAACCTGCCGCCAAGTCTACCTTCCTCGTATCGCAGCGCGACAAATTCCTGCCAATCGCGGTGGCCGCCATCGCCTATTTCTATATTGAGCATGAGGTGACGTTTCTGCACACCTTTGACAACCGGCGTTTTATGCTTGGTTACACGCTGGATGAATTGGAGAAAATGCTTGATTCCCGGCAGTTTTATCGCGCCAACCGACAGTTTTTGATAAATGCTATGGCCGTCACAGAGGTGGAACAATATTTCGCGCGCAAGCTTTTGCTCAAACTTAATGCCCAAACGAAGGAGCCGATTGTGGTGAGCAAAGCAAAGGCCAGCGAGTTTTTGAATTGGATGGAAAATCGTTGAAAATCGTTCCGCCCGGCTCAACTCATCCAATGCCCGTTTCACAGGTTCCTTGCTTTTGTCTTGCGTTCTGCTGCACCACCTTTGAGTCAGAATTAAACACAAACAATTCACTCAAACTTCTCATTTCAATATCATGAAAAAAGTAGCGTTCACTTTGGGCCTGGCATTTATTGCCGCTGGCCTTTTCGCCCAAACTTCTTCAGTCACAGCCAGCAATCATACAAAAGCAGCCCCGTCCAGCGTATCCACGGCAAAAACAGCGCCTTCAACGGCCACGCCGATGGCCAAAACGACTTCTTCCGCTCCTTCACAAAAACCAGCTGCCACTCCTGCACAAAAATCTGCTACTACACCGGTTACGGCTACCACAAAGGCTAAGCCAGGCACAGCTACAAGTTCGACCAAACCCGCCGCAAAAAAGCACCGCCGCCATCGCAAAGCAAAAAGCATCGCTCCCGCAGGCAGTACCGCTCCAGCAAAAACCACTGCTCCAGCAAAAAGCGCCACTCCCAAAAGCAATAAACAATAAGCACAAAGGTTTGCAAGCAAGTAGGAAGATTGTTTTCATTAGCCCGTGCCGTCCGTTGACGGCACGGGTTTTTTAATGCTTGATTAAACCGCAAAATGTAAAACAGGAGAACAGGAAAATTTAAAATCAAGAGGCGAAAACCTGGGCAACAATGGATGCTCCCCTCTCAGTTTTAAATTTTCCTGTTCTCCTGTTTTACATTTTGCGGTTTAATTAAACTGAAACGTATGCTCGTATCCATTCACTTCCACCGTTGCCGAGCCATTTCCATTAAAAACCAGCGTTCCGGCAAGGGTTTTGGTTTGGCCGTTGGCTGTGCTGGCTGTTACGGTAGCGACGCCGCTGCCGCCAGTAATTTTGTAAGTGGATTTATCCAGTATAAGATTGGTGAGATCAAGCGCCACGACACAATTGAAACTTGGAGACAGTTTGCGCAGGCTCCCAGTGAGATTGCCCCTGAGCTCGTAGGAGCCGTTCGCGACGTATGATGCTTCTTGTGGGCTGAGTCCGGTGAAGCTGAGATTGCCGATGGTGGCCTCATTCCCCACCCAATGCGGGCTGGTATAGTCGCCATTGCCTTGGATGCCTACGTTGGCTGATTGCGGCACCCCAAGGTTGGAACAAGTGACCAGCCAGTCCATATTAAAAGTGTAATCGTAGGTGGCTACGCCGCTCGTTTTTACCTTATTGATCGAGGTGTCGCCGGGAACGCCGCAGCTGCTGAGGTAGGTATCAATGATGGCGGCTGCGTCAATGGTGGGTGCTGTGAGGCCGGCGGTTCTGTTGGCAACGGCATCTTCGATGATTTCGGTGGCCTCGCTATTGGTGAGCAGTTCGGCGATTTCTTCGGGATCTTTGCGGCAAGAAGTGAGCGTGGCCAAAGCCGCGAAAAACAGGAGAGAGAACAAGGGCAGCAGATTTTTTTGATTGCTTTTCATAATGTGAGAGGTGTGAGAGAGTGAGAGGTGTGAGAGAGTGAGAATGCTGGATGTAAGTTTGGAGAAGATGCCGCTTGTTGTAGTAGATCTTATCTTGAACTATTGGCTGGGCCGTTCGGCTAAATCCCTCGGAAACATACATCAGCACGCATGGGTCGTTTGTGATGAGACAAAGGTGGGGGCAGATGTGAAGGCGGGAAAAATGGGTTCAACCCTTGGGCAGGTTTGCTCAACCATTGGGGGGAGCGCTTACCGTTCGTTGACAAAAAGCGGCCGTTGGTTGAGCGGAGAGAAAGGCTGGCATCTGGGAGTGTTTACCTTTGGAAAACAAACTGCTTAAACCATCCCCTACCCTCAGCATCCAACCACCCACATCATGTTCAACCCAACCGAATTTTCCGCTTTTCAATGGCTGTTGATGCCATTGCTGATCTTTGGCCGCTATGTAGTGCTCTCAGCCATTTTGTATTTTGTATTTTATGTATGGAAACGCCGCGCCTGGCTGTTCCGCAAAATCCAGCAAAAATTCCCCACGCCGACCGATTACCAAAGAGAAATCGGCTATTCTGCACTCACATCGTTGATTTTTGGCGTGGCAGCCTGGCTCTGTCTCGGCACCTCATTTCACGAGCATACCCAGTTTTATACCAATATTGACCAATTTGGCGTAACTTGGCTGGTGCTAAGCATTCCACTGACGCTATTGATACACGATGCCTATTTCTATTGGGTTCACCGATTCATGCACTGGCCTCCTATCTACCGCCTAATGCACCTCACGCACCACCGGTCGGTGAATCCTTCGCCTTGGGCGGCTTTTGCGTTCCATCCTTTGGAAGCGGTGGCAGAAGCAGGTATCATCCCGATATTGCTTTTGCTGATACCGCTGCACCCGATTTCGTTTTTTGGTTTTGTAACCATGATGCTGATTTTCAATATTTATGGCCATCTTGGGTATGAACTTTTCCCGCGCAAAATGTACGAACACCCGCTTGGGAAATGGCTCAATAGTTCGGTGTACCACAACCTGCACCACGAGAAATTCAACGGCAACTATGGGCTGTATTTCACTTTTTGGGATCGCCTTTGTGGCACACTGCGAGCGGATAGCTTGCAAAAAGTGGAAGAAGTACACAGGAGAGAATATCCAAGGGAATATCCAATATCCAACAAGGAATTTCCAATGTCCAAGTAGGCGTTGGGCTCAGTCACTCACATTGACATCTCGGCAATGAACATCAACAAATCCTAAGCGCGGAGCTTACTTGGACATTGGAAATTCCTTGTTGGATATTGGATATTCTTTCAAATGTTTTATACTCAAACAATTATGCAACTCAAACACCTGCTTTCCGCTTTGCTCCTTGCCGCCTCGGTAGCCGCTAGTGCTCAAAGCATCAACTGGGCCACCGACATCGCGCCCATCCTTTACGAAAATTGTGCGAAATGCCACCGCGATGGCGGCCTCGCCCCGTTTTCGCTCATCGGTTATGACAATGCCTTCAGCAACCGGTATCAGATTCAGTACCAAACCACCGAAAAGAAAATGCCGCCCTGGATGCCTGACCCCAATTACCGCCGCTATGCCCATGAAAATCGCCTGAGCGATGCTGATATACAGCGTATCAGCAATTGGGTAGACGCTGGCGCGCCCGCCGGCGACCTTGCGCAAGCCCCGCCAGAGCCTGTATTCAATTCAGACTCCCAAGTGGGCATCCCTGACCACGTTTTAATGACCCCTTATTACACCGTGACGGCCACCGACGACGAGTACCGCTGCTTCGTAATCCCCAACGGACTCAGCCAGATATCGTACTTGCGCGGCCTCGAAGCCATCCCTGGCAATAACGAGGTGGTACATCACATTTTGATCTATGAAGACACCACTGGGCAAGGCAAAATTCTGGATGCCCAAACCCCTAACGAACCCGGTTACGTCAATTTCGGCGGCCCGGGCGTGAGTGGCGCGAGACTGGTGGGGGCTTGGGTGCCGGGGTCTCAAACGACGCTTACCCCTCCGTTCATGGGCGTGAAACTAAAGCCGGGCGCCGACCTCATTGTACAGGTACATTACCCCAAAGGTGTGACGGGTAAGAGTGATGAGACCCGACTGAATTTCTTTTTTACCCCCAGCAATCAGGGCATCCGCGAGATAAAACTTGCCCCGATCCTCAACCACACCCCCCTCTCGCTCGAGAACGGTCCGCTCAACATACCGGCCAATGAGATAAAAACCTATCACGCCAAATTCTCCCTGCCCATCAATGCCTCGGTGATCAGCGTGGCGCCACACATGCACCTTATCGGTCGGAGCATCGTTTGCTTTGGCGTAACGCTCCAAAACGACACAATCCCACTCATCAGAATCAATGACTGGGACTTCCACTGGCAAGGAGGTTATTTCCTCCAAAAAGTGCAAAAACTGCCCATTGGTACTAAGCTCCACGCTTATGCCAGCTACGACAACACGGAAAATAACCCGCACCAGCCAAGTTTTCCACCCAAAACAGTGACCCAGGGCGAAGCCACCACCGACGAGATGATGTTGGTCTATTTTGCTTACATAACTTACCAGCCAGGTGATGAGAACATCGTGCTGGACAGTACGCTGCTCAGCTCGGGACTGCCGTTTGTACCTGACAATCAAAAGGTTGCAGCACTTACTTTGTTCCCCAATCCAGCAAAGGATTTTGTGGAAATACAATTTGATTTGGCAGAAAAGGCAAACTACAGGGTCTGTGTGTTTGCCCCAAATGGACAAATAGTGCAATCTTACGGCGAGCAAAAAGACATCGAGCCGTGCATTTGCCGCGAGCATTTGGACATCAGTCAATTACCACCCGGAACGTATTTTGTGGAGGTGCAGACTTCGAGAGGGGAGGTGTTTACGGGGAGCTTTGTCAAGTGAAGAAGTGACACTTTTTTAAAAAGGGTCACTTCTGGACGCGCATGCCCTTTGGTTAATAAGTGTGAAAGCCCTGTTTTTGAGCAAAAAACCTCAAAAACGGGGCTTTTTATTTTCAAAATAGGGTTCGACTAATCTTGGCATTTCATGTTAAATTTTCTTCACAAAGTTTGGCGTATTAAAATGCATGTATATCTTTGTAAAACCTTAGCGTAATCCTAATTTCTAGTCCACCTCAAAAACCTGACATTATCACACCTATGACCGCATTAGGCTTGCCTAAGTCGGTTTCGACACCACTGAAGAAAGAACTACGGAATCTGTGCTCTGCATATTCCTGTTCATCCGAACCGCGACCATTTCATTTGCTCCGTTTGTTTTAATCCAAGTTCTGGGAACCGATTTAGATAGGCTGCTCTAGTAGTTAAGTTTATTATTTAGATTTCCTTCGGGCATTTAAAGTGATGCCCACCTTACTGAACAATTTGTCTGAGCTGGCTTGTTACACTTTTTGAGTGTAGTGGCTAACCTGTTGGTTCTCGTTTTTAAAGCGTTATGCGCCGTGCGTGTAATCAGCTATAGTGATAGGCTTGCCCCGAAGCTAAGGTGGGGCAAGCAAAAAAACATTGCAACAATTGTTACAATGCGTGAAACCAATCAATTCTCAAATTCTAAAACTACACAACCATGTTATACAAAAGTTTCTTCATATGGAAAAGGGAGGCTGTAAAAAATTGCTCGACTCACTTGCTACACGGTATATCCCAATTGATGACTATCTTCCTGCCTGTTTTGTTTTTTGGCGCTGTTGGGGAAGTGAAAGGGCAGATTGGTGGTCCCTTGCCTGATTATGATGTAGCGTGTGGTAACTTTCAAATTATAATTCAACCCCAAATCACACCACCATGTCAGTCCTGTTGTGTGCAACCTTCCTGTACACAAGCAGTTTATCAAGTGAGACTGGCAATAAGCCCCTTTGGACTGCCTTTGGGTGCCTACAACAATGGCAATTTCGACTTGTTGTATGATCAGTTGACCATCACCGTGCAAGCATTAGTAAATGAAGGCGGCTTGACCAAAATTAACAAAAAAGCCACAGAGGATTGCATGAGTGGTGTAATAGGAGGTTCTAATGATGGCTCGCTGTTCAGGATAGTAGCAAGTGAAGATGAGAATAGTGCCTCGCTAGATTTGAACACATCCTATATTGGCGAGCCTGGGGAGGTTCTTCCTGTGGTCACCTTCCAGAATTACCAGACTGGGGTTTTGTTTAGCCTTGTAGTAGACTTCTACCCTGGTGAGCCAACGGGTGCTCTCCCAACAAGTTTCCAGTATGTTGATAGCAATGGCGTACCATGCACCTCATTTTCGGTGACTTATGGTGGCGGGCCTTCGCAATACCCATCTCCTGCCAACGCGAACCTGAACTATAGAGTTTCTTTGGGCACGAGCATCTGCACAATAGAATCAGCATGCTTCCCTGTAGAAATGCCCAGTGCAGCCGGCGGCGTGGATTTGCTTGATTTCTCCGTTACGGTGGCTAGCAATACGCATTTAGCACAAAAGCCAGCTATCCAAGTGACTCCAGGACAGCCTACCCCGATCGTTGAATATGAAAAACTACCCAACGATGGTGGTTATGCCATACACTTTACTTATGAAAACACGACGATAGCTGGCGGGAGCGAGTTATTCAAAATTTGTGCCGAACCAGAGCTCTTTACCGGGGGATACGATATGACTGCTAGCATAAGCGTAGGGCGGTTGATCGTAGGGGGCGGCAATTGTGACAGACCTGCGGTTGGCAATAATCCTGCACAGTGTTCCCAAACTGGCCTGCCTTCATGCTCTGATTACACGCTGACAGTACAAACCCAAAGCGCAGGATTCGGTCAGCATTGTAATGAGTTAAAGGTTTATACTTCACTAGCGGGGCCTCTTGAAGATTTCGATGAACTAAACATTCGGATTGATTTCATCTTGGATGCCGGTGTGACCCTCACCAATGCCTCCCTGGACAATATGACCTGTCCATCGGGGTGTATGGTAACCTTCACACCGCCCAATATTGTGGAGTTAAACTCTACAGTGCCCATCAATTGGAGTTCTAATTCATTTCTTTTGGTAGAGTTTGATGCGCCTAATGGCTGCGTTCAAGATGCATGGGTACGAAAAGCAGAGATCAAACCTCATGGGTCGCCGAAATTTTGCTACCCAACCGTGTCCAAAGTTACATTCCCGTATTGCACCAATCAGATAGCGGGCCATATAGCCACCGAACTCCACTGCTATGTGGAGGATGTAACGGTTCGGGTTTATCCGGAAGATGACCCGCAGGCTTGCGAGTACCACCTTCTTACCGATTGTGGGCCTTATTCTCAATGTGTTTGCGCAGGCTACGATAAATGGGCTATCGTACCAACTAAAGATGACGAAAGGTTGAATGGTGTGACCACTATTGATTTAGTCTGTATTAGCCAGCACATATTAGGGTCTTTCCCATTACTTTCACCTTATTATATGATTGCTGCAGATGCTAACATGAGTGGGAGCATCACCACATTCGATATAGTAAGTTTTCGGAAGTTGATCCTTGGTATTTACAATGATGATGATATGGACCCAAGCAATGACTGGCCAGCAAACTATGCGAGGTCTTGGAGATTTGTTCCTAAATCATTTACCTTTCCAAATCAAAATAATCCTTTTCAATCCAGTTTCCCTGAGTCTTTGAATGGGCAAACCTTACCCACTTTAGATGCTGATTTTGTTGCTATAAAAGTTGGCCATGCGTTGAATGCTAATTTCCCAGGCAATCAACCGCCCGTTGTTTGCAATGATTGCACTGCCCCCAGACCCTCCTTTGGCAGATTCGAATTGTCTACTCCAGCAATGGGCATGAGATTGGGTGAACATAAAACCATCCCTATCTATGCTCAAGGGGATGCCCCGCTTATGGCATGGCAGATGGGCATAAATTTTGATAAGGAGGCCTTGGAGTTTGTAGGCGTATCGCAGGGGGATTTGCCAGGATTGAAAGATGACAACTTTGGATTGACAGAGGTGTCACAAGGCAAAATTCGTGCCCTTTGGATGGCGGATTTGACGGATGAAGATGATTACACTCGTCCGGGCCAGAAGCTCTTTTACATCACCCTTAGAGCAAAGCGCAACATCATCAATGTTTCTAAATTATTGAGCATAGACGATAATGTGCTACAAAGTATCGGTTGGCAGAACAACAATGCAGCTTATCGGCTTGAGATCAATCCCGAATCAAAGGCAGGGGAGAGGGATGGAATGGATATGGGAAACACCCTGAAAGCAAGCTGTCGCCCTAATCCAAGTATGGACGAATTTGCTTTTGACGTAGATTTGTCAGAATCATCTCAAGTTCGCCTGACGGTGTATGATGCCTTCGGGCGTCGTATGCTATTCCGTCAACTTAGTTTGGACGCTGGACAACAAAGTATTCAGGTTTCTGAAGCGTCGCTTTGGCCTGCAGGCGTGTATCGTTGGGACATAAGGGCGGGCAAAGACCTCAGTGCTAATGGTCACGCTGTAAAACAGTAATTTTTTATGCTTGAGGGTACATTAGATTACCCTTTCGCGCTCTTTTTAGTTATGTCGTTCTGTCGGAAGCTGCCATCTCACTGCAAGTTCTTGTAGAGAAGGTAGTTTCCGGCAAAACGACAATATTTACACTTTCACCTTATCATCCGGCAATAGATATGAAACCCATCTTTTCCTGTATTTTTCTCTTCCTTATATCGATACTCAGTGCTCAAAACCGCTTTTACGTCAATGCTTCTGCAACAGGCGCAGACAATGGTCAAACTTGGTTCGACGCTTTCAAAAACTTGCAAGCAGCACTTAAAATAGCCGAAAATGGCGATACTGTATGGGTTTCCAAAGGCACTTATTTGCCAACCAATGGTAGCAATCGCGATTCTTCTTTTTATCTCAAAAGCGGAGTGCGCCTCTATGGAGGTTTTATAGGCAACGAAGTCGAATTGGCTGAGCGCGATTGGCAAACCCAAACAACGGTATTAAGTGCTGATATTAACACACCGGATGACAGTACCGACAACTCTTACACTATTTTATATATGGAAAACCCCGACAGCACTACCTTAATAGATGGTTTTGTTCTGCGTTTTGGGAACGCTGCTTCGCTTGACCCTTCAGATCAAGCCAGCAGTCCTCGCCGAAGTGGTGGGGCAATGTATATCATGGCGGCTGGTGGAGAAGCCTATCCTCTAATACGTAATTGTCGTTTTGAACAAAACTATGCGCTCAAATTCGGCGGGGCTGTATATATCAATGGCACAAACAGTGGTTCTGTAGCGCCCATGTTTTTAAATTGTGTATTTGAGTCAAATAAGGCTGGATTGGACGGTGGGGCGGTTTATCGCAACGGCAGTAGCTTTATAGAACGCAGCCCTGATTTTGGCGGATGTACGTTTAATTTTAATTCATCCAATCGTTGGGCTGGCGGGATATATTATGAAGACACCGAAGCAAATGATATATTTCAAATCTGGAACTCAGATTTTATTGGGAATAGAGCCTTTACACTTGGAGGAGGTGCTTATCTAAGCATAGGGCGCGATAATGGAAGCAAGATTGACATTAAAGATTGTGATTTTACTTTGAACTATGGTACTTTGGGGAGTGCACTTTGTGTTACGAATCTTGCTAGTTTTTCAAACACGGAATTCATAAATGTAACAAATTCCAAATTCAACAATAATTCGGTTGGCGGGTCTGGAGCGGTTCTTTATGCTGAAAGTTTTGGGATTACAAATAGCTCAAACATCCTACTAGATAGGGACACTTTTTTACAAAATACCTCAAACACCTCTACGAACGTAGTATTTGCCGCAATGTCGCTGGATGGCACGGTTACGCTGTCTAATTCACTAATTTCTGAAAACAATATTTCCTATTTATTAAATCTATCATCTCCCTCAAAATTAAAAATAGAAAATACAAGCATCACTAAAAACACGTCTTCTTTTGGCTTATTATCCCTTATAAAAAATAATAATGTAGAAATGAATAATGTCATCATATCAAAAAATGATATTACCTCCAGTATTGGATATCCAATTCAGATTAGTGAAACAAATCTGAATATTCGCAATTGTATAATCGAATCCTCCAAGCTCTTTTATCAAGAAGTGACACCTGGGGTGCCTGTTCAATCAAGCATCAATATTTCAAATAGTGCGCTGTTCGTGCAAGATTTTATCACTTATGAGTCAAACATGATACAAACCGCTACCCAAATAGACCACTCTCTTCTCGACGGAATTAATCTCAGTTGCACAAACCTTCCACCAGGTGTCGTATGCGGCCCTAACAACCTAATTGGCTTAGACCCCATGTTCCAAGACACCGCCATCGGCGACTATTCTCTGCTCCCCTGTTCGCCACTTATTGATGCAGGCAGCAATGTAGCTTCAACCGACATCCTTACAGATATCGCAGGTAATCCCCGCATCCTCGGAGGAACTGTGGATATCGGAGCGTATGAATCTCGAGCCTTTGCGCTTACAGTTCCTCCTCAAATACAACCAACCTGCGCTGGAACATCAGAGGGCAGTATCGCTGTCAACCCTGGTTATGGTTGTGAACCTTACCATTATAATTGGTCACCGCCAGCAGGAAACGGCCCGGAACTTAACGGTCTGCCTCCAGGAGACTATATCGTTACCATCACAGACGGCATCGGGCGCCAAATCCTCGACACCTTGCAAGTCCCTTTCGCCCCTTCACCTATTCTCAATCTTGTTGCCACGGATGCACAGTGTGGCATCACCCTTGGCGGCGCCATCTCAGCTGGCGTGAGCAACGGCACTGCGCCCTACCACTATCAATGGCAGCCCAGTGCATCGGACACCTCCCAGCTCAAGTATCTCTCCCCTGGCACGTACGCGCTTACTGTGGTAGATGCCAAGGGCTGTCAGGATTCGGCTTCGGCCAACATCGCTCTGCTGGGCATGCTCACCCTGATGGTGGATGGCCAGGGCATTTCTTGTCACGGCGCAACGGACGGCTGGCTTTCGGCCACTCCTGTCACGGGTGCAAGCCCATTCTCCTGGCTTTGGCAAGGCTGGTCGGGCACGGATTCCATTGCCCAACCACTCAGCCCGGGCATTTATGCCGTGACGGTCAGCGATGCCTTCGGCTGCACGGCATCTTTTGCTTTTCCGCCCATGAACCAGCCGGACTCGCTTTGGGCCACTGTGGGCACACAGGCCCAGACCAACCTCAATATGCCCAACGGCGCGGCGGTGGTGACGACCATCTCTGGCGGCACGTCGCCCTTTGGTTTCGACTGGAACACGGGCAGCACCCAGCAGGCCATCACGGGCCTCATGGCGGGCAACTACACGGTGACGGTAACGGACAAAAACGGCTGCGAGGCCGTGGTAGAGGTGGTGGTGGATTCGATGTTCGTCGGCACGGAGGAGGCGGTAGGAATGGCGTTGATGATCTACCCAAACCCTGCCGTGGATTGGGTGAAAATAATCCTACCTGCCCGCCAAGGCTTGACAGGCGGGCCTGAATTTCTGGGAGAAAATTTGCTGGAACTTTCTGACGCATCGGGGCGAGTACTACAGTCCGAAGCGTTTTCATCTGCCAATGGCCAACTCAGCCTAGGGGGACTGCCGAGTGGGAATTATGTAGTGACGGTGCGGAATGGAACTGGAAAAGGGATGTTTGTGGGGAAATTGACAAAGATTTGAGCCACCTGAGTGCCGTCCACACCCCGAGTGCTGTCATCCCGACCGCTTAGGGAGGGAACTGGCCAAGCGCGAAGTGAGTGATTCCGTCCTTTGTATAGCCAGTTCCCTCCCTAAGCGTTCGGGATGACACTCGGGTGGGGGATGATGCCATTTTATTTTGAGCCAATTGCTACCTGCTTTTTTCATAACACAGCATGGAGCAGCGGCACCCCCTCTTTAATTTTAAATTTTGCCATTTTTTTTCAGCCCCGCGTTTTTTTATCGAATAAAAAATGTATTTTTGTAAACCCCTCGAAAACGCTTCTAC
>JANMME010000581.1:0-3045 GCA_031373015.1 Saprospiraceae bacterium | reverse complement strand
GCCTCCATTTTTTGACCCATTTGCTCCAAAGCATTGGACAAAAAGTAAAGCAGCCGGGTTCTCAAGCCAGGATCCTGTATATCGGTATTCAAGGCTTGTTTATAATACTGAACAGCATTGGCCCATTGCTTTTGCTCGTAGTAAAAATTTCCAATTTCAAACTTTGTAGCGGCTATTTCCCGGGTGTTTCCAATGGCTGTGAATGTATCGAGGCTGGTCTGAAAATCCTGTAGGGCGGCTTTATAATTTTGTTGTTCCAGGTACACCCTGGCCCGGTTTTTCAGGATAATAGTCCTTTCATCCTTGGCGAGATATTGCTCTAATGTCTTGGCCTTGTTATAGTATTCAAGTGCCTGGGGGAAGTCGCCTGTGTAATAGGCGTTATTGCCCAAAGCGAGTTGCGTTTTGGCAACGAATTCCGGGTTGTTCAACCGGGTAAATTCTTGCAGACAACGGTTTAGCGAATCCTGCGCCGCCTTGTTTAAGCCGAGATTGTCTTGCAGCAGATTGCCGATATTCAGACGAGCGGAAGCCAGGCCCACGGAATCATTCGAAGTCCGACCCGAGCTTAACTCCATGCTTTTTTGAAAATGTTGGAGTGCCTCCGCATAACGGCCCAAATATCGCAGTGAGGTGCCGAGGTTATTTTCTAAGGTAATGGCTATCGGGAAATGATCCGATTCGCTCATGCTTTTTAACCCCAATTGGTACAATGCTACGGCCTCGGAGTATTTACCTTGTTTCTTTTGCACTACCCCAAGGTTGTTGTAGCAACTGGGGATTTTATCCCTTAAGTGAAGCGAGTCGCGGATGTGCAGGCCATGCCGATAAAAGGACTCCGCATCCTGCCATTGACCTGCATCTGCAGCGATATGCCCCAACTTGACAAAGCAGTCGGCCCGCCCCCCAGAATAGCCAATGCTATCGGCGCGGGCCAGCGCGAACAGGGTTAAGGGGCGCTCCCTGTATATGTTGGCTGGCTCGTAAGCCCAGTTGATGAGTGTGTCAACTTGCCTCTTGGGGTCTGCGACTTCCTTCAATAATTGGCTTTCTCGGGCGCTCAATAGTCCCGATTGGGCCAGAAGACTGGAAAAGCCGCCTCCAATAGTCAAAAACAGTAGAAAGAATATCTTTTTCATGTTACAATTGGTCTGTAAGAATCGGGCGTGACTTGTTGTCCGCATCGGCAGTGCTGACGGTGCCTGTGCCGCCCGTTTTCGTGGTGGTGGTGGGCGGGTTCGTATCGCGTGTATTGCGAGCATTTTCTTCAATGACCGCGCCGATCACCTGCACTTCGATCCAGCCTTCGCCGCCCGGGAATGCGATGTTGCCTAGGCTCAGCGTGTGTACCACTGGGGTGATGTACTCAAAATCGGGCAAAGCCGGATCTTGTTGGAGGTTTATCACAACTTTATAGAGGCCATTGGCGAGTTCGCTGCTGTCGGTAGTATATCCATCGGCGCGAAAGCTCGTGCGCGGACAGAAGGTGACGACGTGCAGGTAATAGGCATCGGGTTCATCGAAAATGGTTTCGCGGGCGAGTTGGACTTGTGGTTTGAAGAATTTCATGCAGGAAAGCTTGTATGGTGAAAATTGCTGGTTTGCGTGAGCAGGGTTTTCGGGACAAAGTTCGAGGAGATAGAGGGGTTGGTAAGTAGGTGGAAAGGCGTATTTTGGAGTACTTAGAAATAAGTAGATATGGGGTTATTCTTTCCGCCAGATCATCTCCCCCTTTTTGTTGATCCTAAACTGCATCCCAAACTGCAACACCGTGGCCCAGCCCTCCTCGTTGAAAGGCGTGGCCGCATCGTAGCGGCAGGGGATCATGACGTTGCCACGATGGTCTACCCAGCCCCACTTGTTGTTTTTCATGACCATGACCCAAGGGTCGCGGGGCTGGGCGATTTCGTCGTATTCAGGTGGTATGTAGGTTTTTTCGTCGGCGAAGAGGAGGCCTTTTTTGTTGCCCACATAAAGAGAGAATTTTCTTTGAGCAGCAAGTTGCGAAGAGTCTAAAATGCATGGGACGATTTCCCGGCCACTTATGGCTACAAAACCTAGCTTGCCGTCCTTTTTAACCCATGCAACATCATTAGTAAAACCTGAGACTAAATCATATTGCATTGCTGAAATTATTGAGCCAGTAGTATCTATTAAACCCCACTTATTCCCCCCCCTTTCTTGAGCCCAAGCGACACCATGATAAAATCCTCCAATGTTAGTATATTGAAGTTTGTCAAAGGGCTTTTTCTGATCAGATTCCTCGATCAACTCCCACTTTCCATGATTGTGAACCAATTTATAATTGTTTTGATAATCATATTGTGGGGCAATGATTTCTCGACCAAATGAGTCAACAACTCCCCACTTCTCTTCTTTATATACCCAGGCAACCCCATTATTAAAACCCGTAAAATCATCGTACTGCGGATTAATTATTTCTAGACCGTTTTTGTTTATTAATCCCCACTTATCTTCTTTATATACCCAGGCAACTCCATTATTAAAATCCGTAAAATCATCGTACTGTCGATTAAATATTTCCAGACCAATTTTGCTTATAAACCCCCATCTTCCCTCCTTCTTTATCCAGGCTACATCATTCTGAAAATCCCTATAGCTTTCATACTGTGGATTAATTACTTCACGACCATTTGAGTCAATGACTCCCCACTTTCCTTCCTTCTTTATCCAAGCAATGCCATGCTGAAAATTTGCAGCATCTTCGTACTGTGGCTTAATTATTTCCAGACCACTTTTGTTAATATACCCCCACTTTCCTTCCTTTTGCACTCCGGCCACACCATTTTGAAAACTTTGAGCATTTTCATATTGCGGAGTAATGATTACTTGGCCATTTTCATTTATAAAGCCCCATTTGCCTTGGATTTTTACTTTGGCAACTCCTTCTTGCAGCCCCCAGGATTCATCAAAATGCAATTGTATTGTAATTTTTTCATTACCATTTGTATCTATCAACCTCCAAATACCATCTTTCTTAACTCCAGCAAACCCATCTTGAAAATCCAAAACGGATTCGTACAT
>JANMME010000520.1:0-3786 GCA_031373015.1 Saprospiraceae bacterium | reverse complement strand
ATAGAATGGGGCGTCTCAAACGCTCTTTATGCAAAGCCCAGATGGTTGATATCAACCATCTGGGCTTTGCATAAAGAGCGTTTGAGACGCCCCATTCTATCTCTCCACCACTAATTTCCGCATCGTTCTTTGCCCATCCTCCAAACTCAGTTGCACCAACCACAAGCCCGCAGGAAGGGTGGACACGTCCAAAAATACATGCTGGGCAGTCGCTTCAATTCGCTGTGTATTTACAACCTGTCCATTAATATTGCAGAGTCGAAGTTCCGCTGCCTGCCCCAGTGGCGCAGCGAAATCGAGTACCACCGTTTCAGATGCCGGATTGGGAGAGAGCGTAAGGCTTTGCGTCCATTCGGGCGTTTTTGTAGCGACCGAGTTGGAAACTGTTATCATTCCGCTGCTGCTCGTACAGCCATTCGCATCTGTAATGACCACGATATATTGCCCCTGTAAAAGGTTGGCCAAATCCTTTGTGGCGGCGTAAAACTGGCCGTTGCGCGTCCAATTGTAGGTATAGGGCGAGACTCCTCCCGACACGTTGATCTGGATACTTCCAACGCCTGTATTGCCATGGTCGTTCAAAACTTGATTCAGAGAAAACATGAGGATTGCGGGCTGGGAAACGGATACCGAGCCACTTTGCAGACATCCGGCAACATCACTGACTGTATAGGTGTAATTACCGGCACAAAGGTTCGTTGCTGAAGCGTCCGTTTGCCCATTGCTCCAATGAATATTGTACGGCCCATTGCCTCCGCTAACCGTGAGCGAAGCAGTGCCGTTGCACAAATTGGCGCAGGTAACCGCTTGTACGACAGCGTTTTGCGTAGAAGGGCCAGAAATATTGACATAAAAACTGCATTGTCCATTATTGCCTCCGCCATCGGTATAAGAGAAGGTTTGCAGGGTGTTTCCGATGGGGAACATGGATCCAGAGGGCAAGCCAGCAATCAATTGAAGATTGGCTTGATTGACTGGGCAATTGTCTGTTACAATAGGCTGGCTGTATGTAACCGGCCCGGAGCAATAACTCCCGACCAAGTTGCTGGGGCAGCTCAAGGTGGGTATCTGTACATCAGACACTGCAACCGATGCTGTTTGGGTTTGTACGCAGTTGTAGGTATCCGTAATGGTTGCCGTGTAAGTGCCCGGACAAAGGCCAAAAAGATTGAGTCCGGTTTGGCCATTGCTCCAGCTTATATTGAAATTGCCACCACTGAGCTGCGTCAAGGTTGCGGTACCATCGCAGGCGCCGGAACAAGTTGCAGGTGCACTGGTAGCAGCGAATGTTACCGCTTCCTCTACATAAACCTCGAAACTGCATTGGCCCATATTACCCGCTTGATCCGTATATTGATAGGTTTGATGGGTGTTGCGCGGCGGGAAAGTACTCCCCGAAGGCAAGCCGTTCAATTGAACCCATTGTGCCGGATTGATCTGACAATTGTCAATGACCTGCGGCAGGTTGAACTGGACGACGGGATTGCAGGATCCCGTTGAAATATTGGTAGGGCAAACGACGGAAGGCGCGATATTGTCCACTACCGTTACGATAGCCGTAGCTGTACTGGTATGACCGCTGGGGTCTGTGGCCGTTATCGTCACCATATTGGTGCCAATTTGGTTGCAATTGAAACTGTTGGGGGTTACGGTCCAGCTAGCAATGCCGCAATCGTCGAAACTACCGTTGTCAAACAGTGCGGGAGAGAGGGTCACGTTGCCGTTATTGTCCAAATAAACGGTTGCATTTTTGAGGAAAAGCATAGGAGCCGCTTGATCCGTCACTAGAATCTGTGTGCTGAGGCTTTTAGGACAGTCGTTGGCATCTGTGATTGTCAGGGTATAATTTCCTGGCGTCAACCCTGAAATGGCGGAAGTTGTGCCGCCGTTCGACCAGAAGTAATGGTAAGGTGGAAGTCCACCTTGAGCAGTAACATAAACTTCCCCAGTGTTTGCCCCTGGGCAATTGACGTCCGTTTTAGTTAAAATGGTGATTGTAATGGGGCTCGGGCTGTTGATTTGGGCGCTTAAGGTGCTGCTGCAGTTTTTTGAATCGGTTACCGTCAGCGTATAATTGCCCGGTGCCAGGTTATTGAGGGCCGAATTTGAACCATTGTTCGACCAAAAGTAGCTGTAAGGTTGAACGCCACCGGTAACGCCCACCGAAAGCGAGCCATCTGCTGCACTTGGGCAGCGCACGTCGGTTTTGGAGGTTACAGAAGCGATCAATGGTTGCGGGCTGGTGATCTGAACCATTTGTACTACCTGACAACTGGACGCATCCGTGGCTGTAACGGAATAAGTGCCTGGTGCAAGTCCGGTGATGGTTTTGGAAGTGCCTCCATTGGACCAACTATAGGTAATCGGGTTCATCGCTGAGCTCAGATTTACCGTAGCAGAACCGTTGTTTGAGCCGGAACAAGTCACGTTAACCCCTGAAATCGTGCCTGTTATGATGCAATTCGCAGGATTTATGTTGGTTGTTTTTACAATCGTACACCCATGTGCATCGGTCATTGTCACCGTATAAGGCCCGGGCGCAAGATTGCTAATAGCCATTGTCATAGCTCCATTGCTCCATTTAGCGGTATAGGGTCCCGTACCGCCGCCGCCGATGAGGGAAGCAGTACCATTGTTCAGGCCCGGAATCGTTTGGTGCGTTACGTTGACAATAGCGGTCAAAACAAGTTGATTGACCGTCGCCGAGGCGGTTGCAGAACAACCTTCAGAATCCATGACCGTTACGGTGTAAACACCCGCACTTAATCCAGTAATACTGGTAGTCTGCTTGCCGTTTGACCAGTTGTAGGAAAAACTGGAAGAACCGCCACCAGCCGTTACGGCAACAGAGCCATCAGAGCCTCCACTGCAATGAACTGGCGTGGTTTGGGAGATGACAGCCGTCACGGGTGTGGATTGGGTGACAATCATGCTGTCTAAACTTACGCACCCGTTTTGGGTGTTCGTTACCTTCAAGGTATAGTTGCCCTCCAGATTTACGCTTGGATAGAGCGTATTTGCGCCCCCTACAATGTTGCCGTCCCAGGTCGTCCATTGATACATGAAATTGGCACCATTGGAAGAGAAGGAAGCATTGATCAGAATAGAGCTAAAATAACAGTTCAGCGATTTGTCTTCCCCTGCATACGCGAATGGGGGCGTGGTGTTTTCAGAGGTATAAACGGAGGCTGTATTAGTGCATCCGTTGGCCGGATTGGTGGCAGTTACGTAGTAATAGCCACCAACGCCCACCATTGGATTTTGCTGGGTGGAAGTAAAATTGTTCGGACCGGACCATAAAAAACTCAGCCCTTGCGGTGATGCAGTGGTCGTGATTTTGGCCAATGGGTTGGTACAAGTAATGGTCGCGCTGCTGCCAAAAACACTCGGCGCCGTAACATTTTGCGAAACAGCGGCGACTGCGGTGGCTGTGCATCCATTTTGGGAACTGGTTACTTTGAGTGTATAGTTGCCGGAAACGGTTACGCTGGGGTTTTTTAGCGTGGACATAAACCCGTTCGGGCCAGTCCAACTATAGGTAACACTGGGGGTAGTTGAATTCCCAGACAGGATAAGCGTTGGAGAAGCACAAGTTATGACGCCCCCTGAAGCAGAAGCATTGGGTGCCGCGATGTTTTGCGTCACTGTGACCGTTGCAGTCCCCGTGCAACCATTGACGGGGTTTTTGACCGTCAGGGTATACAGGCCGGGAATGCTGACATTTATATTTTGCAAACTGGCCATGAAATTGTTAGGGCCAGTCCAGTCATAGCTGACCCCCGGGGT
>JANMME010000476.1:0-3161 GCA_031373015.1 Saprospiraceae bacterium | reverse complement strand
ATTGAACCAACTCAGACCCTATTAAACCAACCCCATCATTCCAATCAAAAAACTCCGACCTGCGCGAGCAGTGCCGGAGTTTTTTTTTGCCATCGGTTTACCCGCCGAAGCTTCAGCTTCGGCGGGTAAACAATCCAACGCTCCTTCGCTAAAGCTTCGGCGGGTAAACAATAAAGCCCTGGCGCTTTAGCCAAGGCTTTATATCAAATCAAACTTTCTGTCTCTGGTAACGCGAAATTCATTTCGTGTTGTAGGGGGTTGTGCAAAAAGGGTATTCGCGGATTTTTGCGAAAAACAATGTTTTGTGTTTTGGCCAATTGAGTCCTATAAGGTTTTTAAAACCTTATAGGATTTTAGGGGAATCAAAATATAATTCCGCAGCGAATTTTCAATCAGGGCTTTTTGCACAACCCCATGCCCGTTTGAATGGCGAAATGAATTTCGCCCTACCACCTTTTAACCTGCTCATAATCAAGATAATAGAGCAATTTAAAAGAAAAATTGTTGGTGCCTTCGTAGTCCATCAAATGGCCCGCGTTGTAGCCGTAGCCGTGGTCTACCGCATAACCGGAATCGTAGTGGCCAATACCATTTTTGTACACCAAAAGCAGGTCACTGCCCGGCGCGAAACGCCAGGTGTAGACCAGGTCAATGTTGAAATAATTGGCCGCCACATTGTTCAGCGGCTCGCCAGAAGCAGACAGGCCCGTGTAGGGCGACGTAATCAGTTCTCCTTTTTCATCGAGGCCATAAAACGCACTGTATTCCGCTTTTTGCCAATAATGGCGGGCGTAAAGCTGGATGTTCATCTTGTTGTTGAAGGAATAGGAAGCGTTCAGGCTGTTGTTGAAACCCATGATGCGGCGGCGACCCAGCACCACAGGATTGTCGGGCAATTGCTCCGCGCCCAATGCCTGCTCTTCAATTTGCGATGACCACAAGCCGCCCACGTTGTTCCACAATTGTTCGTTGCCAACGCCTAGCCCGAGGGTAAACTTGTCGGAGGCCCGCCAGCGGATTCCAGCGTAAATGCTGCTGTTGTGCCGCCCTTTTTCACCAAAAAATCGAACGCCGCCTTCCGCATAATAGGTAAAGCGTTTGCGGTTGTCGCTGTTGTACCAAGAATATAGGTTGACATTGGCGGGCACATGATAATAGGTCTGGTAGTCGAAAGTGCGCGGCTCGAAATAGTCGTGAGTTCCCCAGGGCGTCACATTGGTGTTGAACCCAAAGTTTTGAAATTTTCGCGTGTTGCCCCCAAAATTGGCCCCAAACTGGGTGACGGCCCATTCTGCCCAAGGCTTGTAGAGCGATTCGTTGAACACCCACAGGCTCGACCAATAGTTGTTGAGTTTCCACCAGGGCTTGTAGTAACTGTAGTTGATCCACGCCGAATGGCTCACTTCGTTCGGGCTGAACAGGATGCCGAGGTCGTTGGGGTTGTAGGTATCGCTTTCGAGGTTGAAATCGCTGCCCCAGAGGAAATTACCGCTGGTTTTGGAGCCACTCAAGGCCAAAGCATAGCCTTTTTCGGTGCTTTCGCCCCCGATTCGATGGCTCATCACGGCTTTGCCGTTTAGCCCGTAGGATTGCGCTTTGTTTTTCAGGTTGAACAAAAATCCCGTCACGTTCGCATCTTTACCAGCCCCGGAGCGCATTACATTGGTATTGATCAGCGTAATGGACGAGTTGTTGTGCAGATTCTGGTCGAACACCACGATGCTCTTGTTCGTGAGCGGGGAGATCTGTTCCCTTATTTCTTTCCCTTCTTCGGTGTAGGTATTGTATTCCGCATTTTCGATGGCGTTGAAAAGGCCAATGCCCAGGCCACTTTTTGTTCTGCCAGACACTTTGGTAGCGTTCAATAGTTGCGCCCCCGCGCCCACACGCCGCGAGTAGAACAGCCCGCCTTTGTTGAACAGCTCCGTCCCTTCGGTAAAAAACGCGCGGTTTTCGTTGAACCTGACCTCAAACGGGGAGAGATTCAGCACATTTTGATCCGAGCGCACCTGGCCAAAATCCGGGATTACCGTAGCATCAAGCGTGAATGCCTCGTTGATACCGTACTTGAGGTCCATACCCATAGACCAAGGGTAACTCCAACTGCTGCTCGGGCCGGAAGTTTGATTATAGGCGTTGTTCGCATAGGCTGCCACAAAAGGCGTGGCACTCAAACGAAGCGGCGCTTTGATGTCGCGAAGCCCGCTGAGGACCCCCATTTGGTTGAGCGAGCCCGCTATGGTAGGTTTTACCTCGTTCCAGGAGTCCGTTTCGCCGCGTCGTTTTACGTTGCGGTAAAAATTTACCCCCCAATCCTGAATGTCCTTTTTGGGGAAACGGATGGCGGAATAAGGGATTGCCAACTCTGCCACCCAACCATCCGGGGTGAGGCGTGCCGAGGATTTCCAGACCGCATCCCACGCAGGGTCTTCGCCGTCGTTGTTGCCGTTGTTTGAATTGGCATTGGCGACGGAATATTTGGAGTCGAACTGTACGTTGTCGGGCGTAACGCCGAACTGGAGGGCATTTTGGCCGTCGCGGTAAGTATCGAGAATGATGGAAAATGCGTCGGTATTTTCCAGTTCGTCGCGCTTGGAGAGTCGGTGAAAAATGGAGTCAGGATTTGTGTCAAAGCATTGAACGCCAATGTATAAAGCAGCATCGTCGTACAGGATTTTCACCACGGTGCGCTGGGTGGCGGGCAAACCGGGCGTTGGCCATAAGTACACGAAGTCAGTGGCGGCCGGAGCGGATTGCCATGCTGGCTCGTCGAGCGTGGCATCAAGGCTTATCTTTTCGCTGATTCGGGTGGCATCAAGGATTTTCTTCTGGGCAAGTTGGGCTTGGGCAGCAGTCGGTTGAGGACAGAACACGCCTGCCGTCGCCAAGGCTATGGCAGGTAAAAGAGCACGTTTCATAGAGGAAAGGACTTGTTTTTGTTTTCGTTGATTGCCAAGAGACTGGCCATTTTCGGAAACGTTGCAAGCTTACTGTCCAACGACCGTTTTTAAGAGACTGCTTGAGGTAGTTTGGCTTGACAGGTGGAACACGGATGACACAGATGAGACGCGGATTTGTCCGGTATATGAATAAAATCCGTGTCTCGTCCGTGTCATCCGTGTTCCATCTTTTTACGCCAAATCCACCATCGTCACCCCATC
>JANMME010000442.1:0-10488 GCA_031373015.1 Saprospiraceae bacterium | reverse complement strand
ATAGACCACATTCCGATTTGCATCGGCTGCCGCCAGTGGCAATATCGGATTGCTGTTGTAGTGGAAATCGTAGTCGTAATCGTCTTCCAGGATGCAAAAACCGTTCGTTTTGGCCAATTGCAATAACCGAAGCCGACGTTCAGCGGGCATGATTACCGTAGTTGGGTGCTGATGGTGCGGCGTGACATAGACCATGCGCACCGGCGTTTTTTTGCAAAGTTGTTCGATGGCTTCTACGTCAATCCCGTGTTCGTCCACGGGCACGGTCATCAGTTTCGCGCCACCTTGCCTGATAATCAGGTTGCAGGAGGTGTACGAAACCTCCCCGACCACTACCACTTCGCCGGGCTGAACGATGCACTGCACGGCGAGGTGTATGGCCATCATGGTGCCGCGTGTAATCAACACGTTTTCAATGCCAATGGGCAAACCCCGACTTTCCTGTAGATAGTCTGTCATGGCCGCTCGGAGGGAGGGTTCGCCCGTCGTTTCGCCATAAAACAGCAGGTTTTTGCGAAAACCTTGTCGCAATGCGGTTCGGTAAGCGCGGCTGAGCGCATCCCAGGGCGCGATACGCACGTCTGGGAAACCGTCATTAAAAGCCAACGCATTTGAACTTTTGACCAGCGGTAACTTTAAAAGCGGATCGGCCAAGAAAGGAAAACCGGCCTTAGGTTGCGTATAACTGGAAGCTGGGATGATGCTATTTTTCAGCGAAATCGGTTTGATCTCCGGCAGTTTTTGGCTGACAAAAGTGCCACGCGAGTTTTGGGTCTCCAGCCAGCCCTGCGCGAGCAATTCATCGTAGGCTGCCACCACGGTTTTTCGGTGCAAACCCAGTGATTCTGCCATTGTACGGCTACCTGGCAATCGAGCGCCTGCGGGGATGATGCCCCGCCGGATTTGCTCGGTCAGCCCAGCGGCGATTTGAAGGAAAATGGGCGTTTTAGCCGTTTTGTCGAGAGAGATCAGCGTGGAATAGGGAAGCATAATTAATACCAGAAAGTCCTTCAAAGGTCGTGCAAAGGTGGATATTTATTTCAATTGGACTACCCAATATTTAAAAACTGGACTGTTTTGGTAGTCCAATTCCCCCCTAATTTTGTGCCACAAACGACAAGCATCTTTTATGAAAATATCAGCCATTCCGCACACCCCCACCTACTTCGATACTTACATCAAACAGGTGGACGACCTTGATCTTTCAGCGGCTTTTCAACAGAGCCTGACTGCAATAAAGGCCTTGGATCTCGAAAAACTCCATGCCATTGGCGACCAGCTGTATGCACCGGGGAAATGGACGATCCGGGATGTATTCCAGCACATCACTGATTGCGAGCGGGTATTCGCCTACCGCGCCTTGCGTTTTGCCCGCAACGACAAAACGGCCTTGCCGGGTTTTGACGAAAACCTGTTTGCCGACAATTCCGGGGCAACCAGCCGTCCGCTGGAAACGATACTGGCTGAATTGTACAGCGTTCGTGAAAGTTCCATGTTTTTATTTGAATCATTCGATGATGCTGCACTGCGCCGCACCGGCATCATGTACAATGCTGAATTGCCCGTGCTCGCCGTCGGGTTCACCCTCATCGGGCATCACAACCACCATTTTAGAATCCTGGAAGAACGGTATTTCCCGATCCTTCAAACAGCTTGACCTTACGCTATGAAAGCAAAAACTTCTCGTACCCAAGGTAGTCGGTACTATCCCAAGCGCTATGATACCGACCCAGCCAGCCGCGATGCCATCCTGGACGAAGGCCTGGTTTGCCACGTCGCTTTTACGATGGAGGGGCAGCCATTTATCATCCCAACGGGCTATTGCCGGGTGGACAACACGCTTTATTTGCATGGCTCTGTAGGCAGCCATTTTTTCATGCAAATGGCCCGCGGTATTCCCGTTTGTGTAGGCGTGACCATGGTGGATGGGCTAGTATTGGCGCGCTCCGTTTTTCATCACTCCATGAATTACCGTTCCGTGGTGGCCTTTGGCAAAACGCGGCTGGTAGAAACAGATGCCGAGCGTTGGCTGGCCGCTGAAAAATTTGCCGAACACATCATGCCAGGCCGTTGGGCAGATGCGCGGCAGCCAACGGCGAGCGAGATGAAAAAGACCATGTTCATCGCCGTAGAAATCGAAGAAGCCTCGGTCAAATTCCGGGCGCACGGTGTTGTTGATGATACCGAAGATATGGACATGGACGTGTGGGCGGGGGTGCTGCCGTTGAAGCTCAGCCCGCTTGCGCCGGAGGTGGACGAAAGCGGGAAGCAAGGCACTCCATTGCCGGATTATATACGCGACTATCAGTGATAGATTTTGAATGTCAAATAGTTGTGAGAGAAAAGGGGCGTTAGCCCCAACACCGTTTATAGAAAGAATTGAGTGTGTTTTTAGAGGGGCGTTAGCCCCGGCACGATGAATCAAGGGGTGCCCCCCAATTGATTCAATACAAACTCATCAAAGAGACCTCAGCGCTGTTTGCCAGTTCGACCACCTACATCATTCCTGTGGTGGCGGTTTTCTGGGGCATACTGGACGGCGAGCAGTTCCATCTGATTCACGCATTAAGTATTGCAGGTATTTTAGCGGCGGTGGTGCTGATTAGGAAGGCGTAATACTGGTTGGCAAACCCAATTAACCATCAATAACTTGAGTTTTGGTTAACTTCATTCTTTAGTATTAAAATCAAAATGCGTAGCAATTACATTATGGTAACACGCAAAGAACATCATTACAAACTGACTGCAAAATGGCATGGCAACAAAGGAACGGGCACCAGTGGCATCCGGGACTACGACAGAAGCCATACCGTGTCCATTGCCAATAAACCCGAATTGCAGCTTACCACAGACAACCCGGCAGTGGGCGACAAAACAAAATTAAACCCTGAGGATCTATTGGTTTCTGCCCTTTCATCGTGTCACATGCTTTCGTATTTGTATGTCTGTGCTTTGGAGGGCGTGGTGGTGACGGATTATGTGGATCATGCAACGGGCATCATGGTGGAAGAAGCCAAAGGCGGTGGGCAGTTCAAAGAGGTGACCTTAAATCCAATCGTAAGGGTGGCAGACCCTTCAATGATCGAAAAAGCCAATGAACTGCACCATAAAGCGCATGAAATATGCTATATCGCCAACTCTGTAAATTTTGAGGTGAAGTGCAACCCAATTTGCAAGTCAATGTAAAGGCCCTATGTGTTCTATGTGCCTATGTGTTTAATTCGACTTTCTACGTTAAAAGACAATTCACATGGAATTTTTCAAAAGCACCACTAACGACCTGGAAACCATTTTTGAACTCTATGATGCTGCGATTGCGCACCAAAAAGCGGTCTCGGATATGCATTGGCTGCCTTTTGACCGGCGCATGGTTGAAACCGAAATTGCCGAAGGGCGGCAGTGGAAGATCGTGATAGAGGATGAATTTGCCTGCGTTTTCGTGACGGCCTATACCGACGCAGCGATATGGGGAGAAAAAGACCTTGAGCCTTCCGTTTATCTACACCGCATCGTGACCAATCCGGCTTTCAGGGGGCGAAATTTTGTAGGTCATATTACGCAATGGGCTTTACAACACGGCGCCTTGCTGGGTAAAAAGTTTGTCCGCCTTGACACCTGGGCCGAAAACTTGAAACTCAAGGAAGTCTACCTCCGCAACGGCTTCCGGTTTTTGGGCAACGCTGCTCCGGCAGACCCCACTGCGCTCCCGAGCCATTATTCGGGAATCGTGCTTGGGTATTATGAGATTTTGATAGATTGTGGATAACGCCACGGGCGTCATGATGGAAGAAACCAAAGGCGGTGGCCCCATTTGTCCTATGTGTTTTTTTAATCTTCCACTGCCTAAATCCATGTTTATGGCAACTCGTCTGACAATAGCCAAACTGCATTTTCACAAAACCCAACCCAAAACACTGCTCTACTTTTGGCCTCAAATTTTTTGACATTTCATGAAAAATCTGTTCATATTCCTTGCCTTAAGTATCAGTTGTACAGGCCTTTTCGGCCAAACGCCCGCCGAAACCTGGCGCGCAAAAATTGCCCCTGAGATCCGCGCCGCCCTCGACCGGGGCGAATCTGCAGATGTGTTGGTCGTTTTTAAAGAAAAAGCAGATTTGCACGCTGCAAAAACCTTGAAAACCAAGTCCGAAAAAGCACGCTTCGTCTTTGCTCGCTTGCAGCAAACCGCCGCCCGCTCGCAGAAAAACGCACTGAAAATTTTGAGCGAGAACGGCGCAGCCGCCAATACGCTTTTCCTCGTGAACGCACTGGCCATTGAAAAAGCAAATGCTTCCCTGATTCAAAAATTGGCAGAACTCCCTGAAATCGAAGCGATTACCGCAGACCCTTGGGTCAAGTTTGGTGGCCCCGTAGAAGCGACCAATGCTTCCCGCACCGCCGCTGACCGAAACGGCGTCGAATGGGGCATTGCCAAAATCCAGGCCCCAGAAGTCTGGAGCTTGGGCTACACCGGGCAAGGCATCACGGTGGGTGGGGCCGACACGGGCTACGACTGGGGGCACCCCGCCATCCAGCGCAAATACCGCGGCTGGACGGGCGACGTGGCCACCAGCCAGCACAACTACAACTGGCACGACGCCATCCACGAACTCAATCCGCTCAACAACGACACCTTGGGAAACCCTGGCGTCAATCCCTGTGGCATCAACTTGAACCAGCCCTGCGACGACCTCAACCACGGCACCCACACCATGGGCACCATGACGGGCAGCGATGCCGACAACCTCATTGGCGTGGCGCCGAATGCAAAATGGGTCGGTTGCCGCAACATGGAACGCGGCTGGGGAAAACCTTCCTCGTACATCGAATGCTTCCAGTGGTTTCTCGCACCCACCGATCTGGGCGGCCAGAACCCAGACCCGGATCGTGCCCCACAGGTCATCAACAACTCTTGGTATTGTGATGTGGCCGAAGGTTGTACTAACCTGACCGTCAACGAGTTGCTACACGATGCTGTTGTCAACCTGAAATCATCCGGCGTGGTAGTGGTGGTGAGCAATGGCAATTTTGGCTCTAACTGCGCCAGCACTTACGGCCCACCGGCGTATTTTGAAGAAAGTTTTAGTGTTGGTGCTACGCGCTCCGACAATTTCATCTCTGGTTTCAGCAGCCGGGGCCCAGTAGTGATTGACAGTAGCTATCGCATGAAACCCAATGTCAGTGCGCCGGGTGAAGACGTGCGTTCCTGTATCCGCAATGGGGAATATGCCAATTTCAGTGGCACGAGTATGGCCGGGCCGCACGTCGTGGGTCTCGTGGCGCTGATGCTTTCGGCCAATCCGGCACTGGCGGGTCATGTAGAAGACATTGAGGATATTGTAGAACAAACCGCCATCTACTTTGCCGATACCTTGGACTGTGGAATAGACAATATCGGCATTTCCCGCCCCAATCACGCTTATGGCTGGGGTCGTGTGGATGCGTTGGGCGCCGTGCAAGCAGCCTTACAATGGCAGCCAGCGGTCGGCACGGATTCGCCCATTTTGCCCGGAGCAACCGTATCGCCCAACCCTTTGCACGATGCCGCGATTTTCGCTTTGGAAAATCTTTCAGGAGAAAGCTCCCTGGAAATTTTAAACGCCGAAGGCAAGCAGGTATATGCCAAAAAGTGGCTGGCACAAAAGCGGGAAACACTGCGGGTTTCTTTTGAAAATCAAGCCGTTGGGGTGTATTTCTGGAAATTGAAAAGTGAGAATGGCGTAGCCAGCGGGAAATTGGTGCGGGGATAAATTAAACCGCAAAACAGGAAAACCGGAGAACAGGAAAATTTAAAACCAAGAGGGATGCCATCCCGAAAAAGGGCAGATTTGGGCCTTCTTCGGATATTGTTGTTTGGTTTTAAATTTTCCTGTTCTCCGGTTTTCCTGTTTTGCTGTTTAATTTAACCTCCGGATCTTGATATTCTTGTACCACACCGGATCTCCATGATCCTGCAGCGCGATCTTGCCTTTTTGCGCAAGTCCAAAGTCAGCGCTGAGTTTCGGGAATTTGCTTCCCGCGATGAGTTCGAGCCATTTTTTGGTTGGCTTGCCGTTTTCGAACATTTGGAGTTCCACGAGCTTGCGGTGGTTCAGCCAGTGCTCCACTTTCCCGTTTTTGAAAACGAGACGTGCATGGTTCCATTCGCCGCCGGGCTTCACCGTCACGTATTTACATTCCATAAGGTCGTAAAGATCGCCCGCACGGTGTTTAGGAAACTTGGAATCGGGGTGACAGGCATTGTCGAGCACCTGCATTTCAGGCCCTGTTTTCCAGGGGTGACTGTACTTTGCCTCATCTTCCAGAATGTGGTAGATGACCCCGGAATTGCCGCAAGGCGCCACTTTCCAATCCAGCGAAAGTTCAAAATCGCCGTACTCCCCAGTGCTCACAATGTCACCGCCATCAGGGGCTTGCCAGCCGCCAGTGGGGTTTGGTTTTGCGTCCAGATGGATGGAATTTTCATCAATGATCCAGGACTTTCCGATGGTGTTCTTGCCGTAATTATGCCATCCTACAATGTTTTGACCATCAAAAAGCAGCTGCCAACCGTCGCGTTTTTCTTTCTCCGTCAAGGTATTATCTGTTGGAGGCGTCACTACGGGCGGCGTTCCGGCAACACCTGCATCATCAGCCGGAATGGCGTTCAAGGTGTACCATGCTTCGGTGGTCCATATCTCGTGACCCAGTTCTGAAAGCGGCAGATTGCGGAGTTGGATATAGACGACATGCTGGGTTTTGAGCCCCGGAATTTCCAGAAACACCTTTTTCCGGTCGGCAGAAACCGTGGCCGATTTCACATTCATCGTTTCCTCATCCATTTTCGGTCCGCCATAATTTACGGTCGGTTTGTACCACCATTCTTTCACAAGATAGGAGTAGCTGTCCCAACCAGCGCCTTCGGGAAGCGGCTCGGTGAATTCGATTTCCATGCCGTTGGTTTTGGCACGCACGGCAAGCATTTCGAACACCGATTGGCCGTTGTATTTCATGCGCTGGAGGCCGTACCAGAGTTTACCCTGCTGGCCCCAGTTGCCCGGGTTACCGATCATGCCAATGTACAAGGCGCCGTCAGGACCCCATACGAGGCGGTGCGTAGCACCTTCAAATCCTTGTGAAAAACGGAACACGCAACCTTGATAGTCACCATCATTGCCCGCCGTAGGCTTGCCGGAGGAGGGTATTTTTTCCATGAACACCCGTTGCAAACCGCCGTAGCACACATCGCCATGAATGAGTTGGTTTTTGTAGGGGCCGTCGTTGAGAACCGTTGGCTGGGTGGGCGAGTTGCCAATGTCATCTTGTGGAAGCCACACGACCGGCTGCTGGATGGGCATTTGGGCCACTGTTGCGCTGTCCACCGCAAATGAATTGTAAAACGCACCCTGTTTTACATGAAGGATTTTGGACGAGGGCAACCAGTCGCCCTGATTGTCCGCAATAAAGACCTCGCCATCCGGGCCGATACCCACGCCATCGGGGGTGCGCAGGCCGCGGGCAATGAACTCGATGCTGCCGTCTTTGGCATTGATCCTTACCACTTTACCGCGATCCATGATTTGTGGACGGGCACTTGCGCCGCCTGGCATAATGGCAATGGCCAGCGCAGCGTAGAAATAACCTTCTTTGTATACCAAGCCAAAAGCAAATTCGTGGAAGTTGGCCGAGGCCCGCCAGCCTTTGGCGAAGCACTGGTACTCGTCAATCACATCGTCGCCGTTGGTGTCCACTAATTTGGTAAGCTCCTGTTTTTGAAGCACATAGATCACGCCATCTACCACTTTCAAGCCCAGAGGTTCGGCCAATCCTTGTGCGATTCGTTTCACTTTTATCTGCTTTGGATCGCCGGATGACACATTTTCTAAAATATAGACGGCCCCCATCGCATCCCAGGTAGAGACCACTAAACGGCCGTCGGGCAGGAAATCCATGCCTGCCACTTTAGGTAGAAAACCATCGGGGCGGGCCTGTGTGAGGTCGTATGCCGGATGCAGGCCTGTAAGCGGAGCACCATCGCCCGGGATGGCGTTTTCAATTTTCGACATGGCCGTCATGCCTTCCACGTTTTCAGATTTCTTGTGGAAAAAACTGCCTTCCGAAATAACCTTGGCGCCCACAGTGCCAAAACGTGTCCATTTCAACACAATTCCCCGGCCCCCGCCGCCCTGGAAATAATCAAATCGAATCGGGTGGTAACCAGCCCGAAGGGCAATTTCGGCTTCTTTGGGAGACATGCCGTGAGGACCATCGTGTGTGATGATCTCTTGACCATCCACGAACAATCGGCTGCCATCGTCACTGCTGAGCTGGAACACCACATTGTCGTCTTTCTCCAAAAAGATATAGCCGGTGCCCTGCAACCCGAAATTGTCTTTGTATTCGCCAAAGTCCTCTCCACCCGCTTCCACCTTGGATGCGGTGGCTACAAGGGCGGGTTTTGCGCCCATGTTTATATCCGCCAGTTTGGTCAGAGGCTTATCTGATTGCCACAATTTAACCAACAGACCTGGCGATAAATCATTGTCACCCACCGATTTGTCGGCTCTGAGCCATTGGCTCTCAGGAATTTCAGCGAGACTTTTTGCCGAAGTGCCGCCTTCGCCATCATCTTCGCCTTCATCCAGCGAAAGGACGTAGTTTACCATGGCTTTGGCGTCCTCAGGCTGCAGGTCGGGGTGAGCGCTCATGGCTGCCACGCCCCAAACACCAGAACCGCCTTTCATTACTTTTTGAGACAACAATTCAAGGTTTTCAAGGGTGTTTTTGTAGCGTTCAGCGATCTGTTTGTAGCCTGGGCCGATGGTTTGAACCTGGGGGTTGTGACAGGTTCTGCAATCGCTTTTGGCCATTACCCGTTCGCCGGGGCTGATGGCTTTGCCACCCGACTCGCCGGATTCTTGTGCAAGCCTGAGGGCATCAAAAGGATTGGAAATCAAGGGCTTATTGACAAACATAGCGCGGAAGTGCGTCTGGCCATTGGATTTCAAAGTCAGTTCCCCATCTACCGATAAAGCCGTGAGGTCATTGTCGGTTTCGAGTTTTTTGGCTTCGGATTGTTTCCAGCTGCCGTCTGTTTCGATGCTGGAACTGGCCGCAATGGAGGCGGCGTTGGCTTTTAAAGAAACCGTTGCACCAGCGGGGGCATTCTCCACCGTGAACGTGCGCTCGAAGCCATTTTGACGGTCTCGCTCAATGTATTCCGGCTGCTCATTGATGCGGATGCGCTGACCGTCGGCGAGCACGAGGTCGTACATCAATTCGGCGTGGCCGTCCTTGGTGTAGCGGTGGCCTTTGTAATCAGTGCGGGGACTTTCCGTTTTGCCGCCGAGCGTAACGCTCCAGGGTTGATGGTGAGCATTTTCGAACCAAGCCGCGCCGACGCTCATGGGCTGTGGGCCGTGGCGCATGTTGTACACCGCCCCGGTGAAATCAACGCTGCCCGACCATATCTTGTAAAGCGCGCAGGAGTCGGTAGAGTAGGAGGCCCACATTTGGTCGTTGAGCGCAAACGTGATCATGCGCGGCTGTTTGTCCATCACCGAGCGAAACACCCAAGGGTCATTGGGGCGGACCATTTTAGTGGCGGAACTGCCTGATTTTGAGGCAAAATACCAGATGCCGAGCAGGACGACGATGAGGGCGAGAAAGAGGGTACGGGTCTTCATGTTATGTTGTGAAATGTAAAACCGTAAAATGTAAAACCGCAAAATGTAAAACCATAAGCGGGCACACCAACAAAAGCAAAGCATTGCTGCTTTACAAAAACAAGAACTGTGTGTGGTGGGAAACCCGCCTACGCCAAGGCTTCGGCGGGTAAAAGGGCGGTGGCGAAGGTAGAAGTTCTGGGATTTTATGGGGGAGGATTTTTTATTCTGGTGTCCTTCGGGTTGAATAGCCTTTGAACATAGCGTGAAGGGTGCTACTTTTGTGGTTCATTAAGGCTATAAAAACCATTTTCTCATGGGATTGATTTACGCAAACATCGAAATATTTAATGCCGAAGATCTTGCACTTAGCCATCGGAACATTATTGGTGAAGACGAGGTCCGTCATCTCGAAATCTCTTGTATGGTAGACACAGGGGCAGTAATGCTCATCATTAATGAAGAAATACGAGCAGCGCTCGGGCTTCCAATTCGAGAGATGCGGCAATCAAGGCTGGCCGACAACAGTCCCATTGAATTGCCTGTTGCTGGTCCTGTAGAGGTACGCTATGCAGGCCGTTTTTGCACTACCAACGCGCTCGTATTGCCCGGTGAGGGAGAGCCTTTGCTCGGTGCAATTCCCATGGAAGAAATGGACTTGTGGGTAAACCCCAACCGCCAGATGCTTACCCCTGTACACCCGGAAGGGCCGGTGATGATGCTAAAGGGGGTAAGGTGAAACATGAGTCATCCCGAATTTTTTAAACGTCCCAGCGGGACGGAATCTTTGTAGACAACAGAGGAAAAGGCGGTTGGCGTGCCGTAGGTACGCTATCTAAACAAC
>JANMME010000421.1:0-4479 GCA_031373015.1 Saprospiraceae bacterium | reverse complement strand
GTTTAAAACCCTGACTTGGTTGCGTGGTATCGGCGCTTCCGTATTCTTCTTTGGCGGGGTGATTCCTTTGACCTGGTTTATTGTATCCAGGATTCGCTCGGTTAAGGCTGCTTCAAACACGGTGTACGAATTTGAGGATTTGCCGAGGAGCAAAGCTCAGAAGAATGCTAGCCAACCTGAGGAAGAGGAAGAAGCAGTGACTATTTAAACGCCACTTTCACATGAAAAGCAGGGATGCAAGCCACCCTTCTTTTATGCCCCCCATTCTACTGGACATTTTTTTTACCCCAAGACCTATAAGGTTTTTGGAAACCTTATAGGTCTCGATTTTGGAAAATGTCCAGTAGTATGTACGCCACCTCCATTAACCTGTTTGCTCAACTTTTTCATTAACCTAACTGCTTTATTATGAAAAGTCTACGACTTCCCGCCCTGATGCTCATGTTGGTGCTGGGCTTTTTCGCCTGCAAAAAAGACGAGCCTGTACCGCAACAATTCTCGCTTGCCCGCGACTATTCCGCAGACGTGCCCTTGGCCTGGTACAAGCTGTTTCAGGATATTGACCGCTACTCGCCCGGATACCGTCCGCCTGCTGCAGCCCGTATGCTGGCGTATATCGGCCTGGCCGGTTATGAAGCTGCTGTGCCGGGTATGCCCGACTACTATTCACTTGCCAGCCGATATGCAGGCTTAAACATACCCAGTGTCGAACTTGGCCAAGAATACCACTGGCCAACGGCAGTAAATGCGGCCTACCATGAATCCTTCGAATTTTTCTATCCGCATATTCAGCAAACCGATTTGGATAGAATCCACAACCTCGGGCACAGCTTTGAGAACCAATTCTCCAGTCAAATAGACCCCGCTGTTTTTGAGCGCTCGAAGAAATTTGGAGAGGATATGGCTACAGCCGTATTCAACTGGTCAAAAACCGATGCAGCTGGCCACGAAGCGTTCCTCGACCCACAGCCTTCCAGTTACCTCCCGCCAAGCGGCCCGGGCTTGTGGCAACCAACCTTTCCGGATTATGGAAATGCCCTGTTCCCATATTGGGGACAAGTGCGGCAATTCGCCATGCACACTACAGAAATGCTGGCAAAGCCACCCCTCCCCTGGAGCGACGACCCAAACTCCCAGATTTATATTCAGGCAAAGGAAACCCAGATTTGGGCGGACAGGGTCAAAACCGGGCTGGATGAGGATTCTCGCTGGATCGCTGAATTTTGGAGCGACGACTTTTTCCAAGAGACCTTTGAACCCGCTGGAAGGCAGATTGCCATTGCAAGCCAGGTGGTAGAAATCGAAAAGTCTACACTGGAAACAGCCGTGGAATTGTATGCCAAAATGGGCATGGCGCTTTGCGACGCAGGAATAGCCGTCTGGAAGTCAAAATACGTGTACAACTACGAACGCCCGATTCATTACATCCGTAGAAATTTTGACCCCAACTGGACCAGCAACATGAACAATGCGCTCACAGGCGTAAAGGGTATTACCCCGCCATTTCCAGCTTATCCTTCTGGGCATTCCGGTTTTGGCGGCGCAGGCGGAACGGTACTGACCGATATTTTCGGGTATCATTACGCGTTCACAGACAACTGTCACAAAGGACGTACGGAGTTCCGGGGCACCCCACGAACTTTCCATTCCTTCATAGACATGGCGGTTGAAAATGCCTATTCCCGCATCCCGCTCGGCGTGCATTTCCGGATGGACTGCGACGAAGGTTTGCGCCTCGGTTATCTCGCCGGACAACGTGTGATTGAATTGCCTTGGAAAAAATGAGCAAAAGATGATGCTCATTACTGCCTCTAATGACAACAATCACAGCTTAGATAAAACCCAACCATAGTATTTTGGGGAGCTTTTTCACAGGAGGGGCTGTGGCCAGCTAAGAGAATTGGTCGCAGCCCCCATTTATTTTGACACATCACGATCATTAGAAATGCAAGCAGCAGACAACAGCCTTTACAAGCAATTGCCATCCATCGTCAAACGATACCAAATCCCCAACACCCGAAAAGCCACCATTCAAATCCTCAATTCTTTCTTGCCCTTCATCGCTATCTGGATTACAATGTACGTTTGGCGCGATGTATCCATCTGGCTCAGCATCGGCCTTGCCGTGGTCAACGCATTCTTCCTCGTACGGATCTTTATCATCCAGCACGATTGCGGCCATCAATCGTTCACGGCTTCCCGAAGGGCGAACAACATCATCGGCTCGGCCTGTAGTTTCCTGACGTTCATCCCGTACAAATACTGGGCAAAAAACCACAACTACCACCATGGGCACAACGGTATTCTGGACCAATACCGCGCTATTGGCGATATCAATACCCTGACGGTCAATGAGTTTCGCGCCCTGAGCCCTTTTGAGCAATTTAAATACAGGCTTTTCCGCAGCGCCCCCGTGCTGTTTTTGATTGGGCCTTTGTTCTATATTTTTTACAACAACCGCCTCCCCATTATCCGGCTAAAGGGTTGGGAAGTGGCCAACAGGGCGCTTTGGTGGAACAATTTCTTCCTAATTGCCATCCATGGCACACTCATCTACTTCCTTGGCTGGCAGGCATTTACGCGCGTTCACTTCCCGATTATTGCAGCTTTTGGCACCATCGCTATCTGGTTTTTTTACGTGCAACACCAGCACGAACATACCTACAAAGCCTTCAAAAACGAATGGGACTACCTGACGGCTTCTATCCAGGGGAGTTCGTACTACAAGTTGCCTAAAATTTTCCATTGGCTTTCGGGCAACATCGGCTACCACCACATCCACCACCTCAACTCGCTGGTGCCGAATTACGAACTCGCCCGCTGCCATCACGAAAACCCGGTTTTTGACCAGGTGGCAAACACCCTCACATTCTGGCAGAGCCTGCGCTGTGTTTTCAACAAACTTTGGGATGAAGACAAGGGGAAAATGATTGGGTGGCGGGAGTATTTCAACAAGAAGTAACTATCCAGCCGCTCCCAAATTCCCGAAGTGAATTCATGCTTCCCCAGACCGGATGCCAACTAAAATGCCCATTGCATGTATTGCTCTATTTTTCCGGTAAGGTAATACGGCAGGCTGAGCAAGGTGTACGTTTTGCCAGCAAGCGTTTTGACCGGCTCTTTTTTCAGATTTCTGGCGTATAGCCGGACTGCCATTTGATGCGGGGCACTGTCCATAAACAAGTGCAACGACCGCAACCGGCCCGTTTCGCCAGACTTAACTTCTACCGGGATTATTTTTCCTTCAAAAGCATAGACAAAATCAACTTCCGCCGTCGAGTCTTTTTTTTCTCTTACCCAAAAATGGAGCTCATTCAGCACATTGAATTTTGCCGCGAGCAGTTCCTGTCCCACTACTTGCTCGGCTATTTTTCCCTGATATAAACTATTGATTTCCTGAATGTTCAACAGGTCTTTTTGCAGCCCGGCCACATAATTCATCAATCCCGTGTCCAATAAATGTAGCCTCGGCGATTTCCGTTTGTCGGGCAATATAGGAAGTGATACGCTTGTGCAGGGGTAAACCAGCTGAAGCAACATGGCCTTTTCGATGATGCGCATGGCTTCTCCGACTTCCCGGGAGCCATAGTTAGACTGGCCAAAATTTTGAAATTTGATGCGGTTGCCGGCCTCAAAAGGCATGGCACCGATCACATGGCGAATCACATTGACCAGGTTATTGTTGCGGGCATATTTTTCCACATCATTTATAAAAGATACCTGTAAAGACTCGTATATGGGCAGGAGAGCGGTCAGGTTTTGATTCCCGGCGTAATGCTGCACAATTTCCGGCATTCCCCCGATCAGCACATAGCGGTGGAACAACTGCAGCAATTTCTCATGGGCGAAATCCCGCATGGGTACGGTATCATATTGCTTCAAAGCGGCCTGCTCGCCCACAGCAGCCAAAAATTCGTTGAAGGAAACTGGACGCAACACCTTGTATTCCACCCGGCCTACCGGCACCGCAACCTCCTCCCGCATAATGGTTTCCAGCAGCGAACCCGCTGCAATAACGTGTAGCCATGGAAAATCCTCGTAAAAATACCGGAGCAGGTTGATTGCCTCTGGTACTGACTGAATCTCATCTATGAACAACAGGGTATCCCGCTCCTGAATATCCTTGTCTTTGATAAAAAAAATGGCTTCCACCAATGTGGTAAAAAGGGTGAAGCCCTGAAACAATGCCGCATCCTCTTTCTTTTCCAGATTGAGGTAGATATATTGCCTGTACTGGCTCGAAAACAGGTTGACAACCGTCGTTTTTCCCACCTGCCGCGCACCGCGCAGGATTAGCGGTTTGCGGTTCTTCGAGGTTTTCCAATGTTCAAGTTCCGGAAGAATATTGCGAAGGTACATGATAGTTAATACATATTAATGGGGCAAAATTAATCTTTTTTTGTAACAAAACGTGGGTTAAATTTTGATTTTTTTGTAACAAAACGGAATGTTGTTGTAGCCAACGCAAAATATGTATTA
>JANMME010000411.1:0-2883 GCA_031373015.1 Saprospiraceae bacterium | reverse complement strand
CTTACAAACAATACTACACGCTCAAAACAGTGAACAAGCCAGACCCTTGGGACGAACTGGTGAACACTTGCAATGTGTTGAACACCACGCCACTCTCCAATCTCGAAACGGAGGTTTCGGAAGTGCTCGACCTTGACCGCACCCTTTGGTTTCTGGCCTCCGAAATCGCTTTTTCAGATGACGACAGTTATGTTTTTAAAGGAAAAATGGACTATTACCTCTACTGGGACCCGGAGACACAGCGCATTACGCCACTTGAATTCGACGGCAACTCCGTGATGAAAAGCAACGCTACCAATTGGGGAGTTTTTTACAACGAAACAAAGGTCAACTACCCCTTGCTCAACCGCCTCTTGGCCGTGCCCAGCATCCGTCAGCGATACCTTGCGCACTTCCGCACTTTGGTGGCCGATGAACTGAACACAACTGATTTCAATGCCCTGGTTGACCAATATGACGCGCTTATAAACGCAGATGTGCTGGCTGACACCAAAAAACTCTATACCTACGCCCAATATGGCACAGAAAAAACGGCCATAAAAACTTTTGTCAGCACCCACCGCAACACGCTGTTAAACAATGCCGAGATGAACGTTGTCGGCCCCGTCATCGCCAATGCCACCATGACGGGCGCAGCCGGCGCATGGGCCGACCCTGCTGCCGATGAGGCGGTCGCGGTGACGGCTTCTGTTACTTCTGCCAATGGGATTTCTGCGGTTTCACTTTTCTATTGCCCTGCGGCGTATGGGAATTTTTCGAAAACTACTATGTACGACGACGGCCAGCACCATGATGGCGCAGCCAACGACGGCGTTTATGGCGGACAAATCCCTGGCTACGCTACTGGTACTTTGGTTCGATTCTACCTCGAAGCAGCGGCAAACAATACCGCGAAAACCGTGAGCTACCTTCCTGTGGGTGCTGAGCACGATGTGTATTATTATCATGTTGGGGCGGCATGGGTCGCAAATCCTCCCGTGATTATCAATGAAGTGATGGCTTCCAACTCCAGCACGGCGGCTGACGAGGCGGGGCAGTATGAAGATTGGATCGAACTCCACAATCTCAGCGATCAAAACGTCGACCTAACAGGTTACGCGCTTTCTGACAACCCTGCCAACCTTCGCAAGTGGGAATTCCCAGATGGAATAAGCATCCCCGCACATGGTTATCTAATTGTTTGGGCCGACGAAGATGGCACCCAAGGGCCGCTCCACGCGAGTTTCAAACTCTCCGCTTCCGGTGAAACGCTCAGTTTGGTGAATGCACAAACGTTGTTTCTTGACAACATCAGTTTTGATCAGCAGACAACGGACATGGGATATGCCCGCCTGCCCAACGGCACAGGGCCCTTTGTGATCCAAGAACCTACCTTTGGGGCGTTTAATGGTACGGTGCCTACGCTTGAACCCAGTAGGGCTATTGCCAATAATATCCTGCTGGCCCCAAACCCTGTTCAAGATGTTTTGAATATCACCCTTTTGGGAGAAAACATAATTGGGCGGATTCTTGTTACCGATGCCATTGGCCGCACTGTTTTAGAAACCGAAGCCCGACCTACTCAATCACTACTTGTCGCTGATTGGCCAAGTGGTGTTTATTTTTTGAAATGGGGCAATGTGGCGGCTAAGGTGGTGGTTAACTAAAACACAATTTTCACCTTTTCATTTTTTTACTAATATCGTGAAATTCAAAATCTTACCCGTCCTTGCATTGTTGTTTGTCGCCTGGTTTTTACTGACCAATTCGATGCGCAACCCCAATAACCCACCCACCGGCAAAACTGGAGCGCCTGGGGAAACCACCTGCAGCACTACTGAAGGTTGTCACTCAGGGGGTACTTTTACTGGCACTGTCAGCATTAGCGGCGTCCCTGACACCGTTGTGCCTAACCAGATATACACCATCACGCTCAAAAATACCAGTAATGCTGTCCGTGCAGGCTTCGAACTCACTTGTTGGGATGGGGGCAACGCCATGTGTGGCTCCCTGACGGCTGGAACCGGCGTTAATATCGGCACTGGCCTCGCGGGCAAAAAATACGCCCGACAATCAACGCCCAAAACCTTGAGCAATGGCAGTACTTCGTGGACATTCACTTGGAAAGCTCCCACAACCGCCTCTGGCAATAAAACCACTTTCTATTTTGTGAGTCTTTGCGCCAATGGCAACGGCAATAACTCCGGAGACAATGCGCTTCAATCCAGCAAAACAGTAGTGCTTCAATCCACCTCACCCGCCATTGAACCAGCCAGCGAAGCGGCGGTGCGTTTCTTCCCGACTTTGGTGCAGAACAATACGCTGCACATAGAACTTTTAGAAGCAGCTGATGGCCAAATCACCGTGTTCGATTTGAGCGGAAAAATCGTGCTTCAACAAGAGTTGACTACGGTCAATGATTTGACGGTCAACAACTTGTCTAAGGGGATTTATACGGCGCACATACTGGCAGATGGAAAGATTGCCACGAAAAAATTTGTGGTTGAATAGAGATTTTGGAAAAGCCACTATACCGATGAGCGTCAGGTGCGCATACCAAACAGTTGTGTCTTTCTGAGCGTAGCGAAGAACCCGATGCCGAAGGCTTTGTTTTTACGGGCTATGCCCTCGGGTTCTTCGCTACGCTCAAAATGACAAGGGCTTCTTTATATGTGGAACGGAGGCTAGGCGGTAATGTAGCTTTAGCACTGGGCTAATAAAAAAGCGAAGCGTACCTTCGCGCCCTGTGATTCCACCGATTGATTTTCGTACTTTTCCAGCCAAACTTCTCTTGTTTGGTGAACATGTCCTCCTGCTCGGCGCAGCTGCATTAGCCGTGCCTGTAAAGACGTTTGGTGGGTATTTTTCCCGTTTAGAAGGAGACCTCGGAGGTTTTCGAAAACC
>JANMME010000410.1:0-4923 GCA_031373015.1 Saprospiraceae bacterium | reverse complement strand
TCACACGGCGCGAATACTAAAAAAGGCGTCGAGTTGTGTTTCCACTTCTCGACGCCTTCGCCCTTCGGGGGCTGGTTGGTCATTTGCACCTGAGCTCCGCCTTTGTCTCGGCGCTTGGCGCCGGAGGAAAGATGGGAGGGTACTCCGAGGGGTTTTGTGGCAATGGTGCCTCGACCCGCGCGGCGCGCTGTTCGGAGCGCACACCATCAAACGCCAGCCAGGTCTTCGTTTCGCCCGTACCTGAAAACCGCTCGAAAAACCAAAACGTAAGGTAGGTAGCCAAAATGCGGGCGGGCATCTGCAGACCTTCCGTCAGCAGGTATTTGCCCAAATTGCCATCATAACGACTATAAGTATAGGCGTAGATGAACCAAAACGTCCCCCAAAAAACGAGGTGGAGTAAAGCACGGCGTTTCATGGGGCAAAGTTCGGGCAAAAAACGGCGGCGATGGATGCATTCTGTGGGTCGGAATGGGTTGTTCGTTGATTTTTGGGGAAGTTGTACAGGAGTGTCGAGATTTTCGCAGCGTTAACATGAATCATCACAAATTTTTCAACCCACGACTTCAGTCGTGGGCCTATCCAGGCGATGGTTCGCGGAACCGATTTATCGGTTTTCCTATATAAAACCGATAAATCGGTTCCGTCTCGCGCTCTAGCCTTAAAGCCCACGACTGAAGTCGTGGGTTGAATCGATACTGCAACGCTTTTGCAAAAATTAAAGTTGATTCACATTCAAACAATTAAACACAACATCTATTTTATTCAGCTATGAAAACAAAACGCTCCCTGTCTTTCGCAGGCCTATTCCTGCTATTTTCCCTGATAATCAACTCCTTACTCGCCCAAAACACCCATCATGTCCCGGCAGATTTCCCCAAGATCCAGGCGGCGATTGACGCCGCACAAGTGGGCGATACCGTGCTTGTAAGCCCTGGCGTGTACTACGAAAATCTCCAGTTACGTGGGCGCGACATCGTACTGAGCAGTCGGTATTTTCTCGAAAATGACCCCGCCAAAACCATCCGCGAAACCATCATTGATGGAAGCCACCCCACGCAGCCCGACACTGCGAGCTGTATCCTTATCTGGAAAGGCGAGACACAAGCAACTGTGATCCAAGGCTTTACATTGCGGGGCGGCAAGGGCACACGCTGGTACGATCATTATGTGCCGGGCTATTTTCGCGAAGGCGGCGGCATCCTTTCGGAGTTCTCTTCGCCCGTCATTCGCCACAACATCATCCGCGACAACACGGTGCTGAAAGAAGGCGCCACACTTGTCAGTCACGGCGGCGGCGGCATCCGATGTGGCGATGGAGCGCCCCGCATCGAAGGCAATCAAATCGTCCACAACCGCGCCGATGGCTATGGCGGCGGCATCGTGCTTAACTATTGCCCCGGCGCGGTGGTGGCGCACAACGTCATTGCTTTCAACACGGGCGGCAAGGATTTTTCAGGGGGCGGTTTTTGGGCCACGGGGGTGGCTGGTACAGCCATTACCTTAATCAACAACACAATTGCCTACAATCAATCGCCCGGCCCGGTCACGCAGTTTGGCGGTAAAGCGGGTGGCATTTGGGCCTTTGACGTCACGGTGAAAGTGCAAAACAACATCGTGTGGGGCAATACGCAAGCCACGGGCAAGCCCATTGGCGGTTTGAATGCGTTGCTGCAATTGCAATACAATTGCGTGGAAACGGGCTTTGCTGGCACCGGGACAATTGCTACCGATCCGATGTTCCGCGACACCCTGAGCTTTGTTTTGGAGGCTGGATCATCTGCTATTGACGCAGGGAATCCCAATGGTACTTTTGACGATTTCTCCAGAAATGGTCGCTCGGCAGCCTTCCCATCGAGGGGTACTTTACGGAGCGATCTGGGCGCTTTTGGCGGCAGCGATCCGTCAAACCCTGCCTGCCCAGGCTCATTCCTCAAAGGCTATATTTTTTCAAAAGTCCTCAATTCTCCCGTTGTCAACACGCCCGGCGACTCGCGTTCGGTGAACTGGATTGACATTGACAACGACACGGATCTGGACCTTTTCATCAGCAATGGCCCGGAGGCTGGCGAGAACAATTTTCTCTACAAAAACAACGGCACAGGCGGTTTTACGGCGGTCACAAACGACCCGATCGTGCAAGACGGAAAGCCTTCCGACGGGGCGACTTGGGGCGATTACGACAACGATGGAGATATTGATTGTTTTGTTGTTAACTGGTATGGAATCAACAACTTATGTTACAAAAACAAAGGAGATGGCACTTTTGAGCAAGTCACCGCCGGGAATATTGTGAACGATGGCGGTTACTCCGAAACGGCTTCCTGGGGCGACTACGACAACGACGGCTGGCTCGACCTCTATGTGACAAATAGCGACGGGGATTTCAAGAATTTCCTCTACCGGAATTTGCACGACGGCACGTTCCAAAAAGTGAGCACGGGCAGCCCCGTTACCGATGCTTTTGCGTCCCGTTCGGTGAACTGGACGGACTTCAATAACGATGGAGAGCTCGACCTGTTCGTAACCAATGAAAGCAACCAAAATGAAAACCTCTACCGCAACAATGGCGATGGCACTTTCACAAAACTGAGCACCGGGCCGCTCCTCACCGCTGTTGGAAAAACCATGAGCAGCAGTTGGGGCGATTACGACAGCGACGGCGACCTCGACGTTTTTTTGGCAAATGATCAAGGCAATGACGGACTTTTCCGCAACGACGGCAACGAGACCTTTTTCAAAATCACAAGCGGGCCAGTAGTTACGAGCGGCGGTAATTCTTTTGGCAGCCAATGGGCCGATGTGGACAACGATGCCGACCTCGACCTGTTCGTGACCAACTCCTTTTGGGGTGGTCCCTGGAAAAACTTCCTGTTTTTGAACAACGGAGATGGCACGTTTACCAAAAACACCACCGAAATCCCCGCCACCGACGAAGGCTGGTCCTACGGCAATGCCTTCGGCGATTGGGACTGCGACGGGGATCTGGACTTAGGCGTGGCGACCTGCTTCAACGCCAACCAAACCGACTACCTCTACGAAAACCACAGCGCTGAAAACGGCAACAACTGGCTGGAAATCAAATTATTAGGAACAACCAGCAACCGCTCCGCCATCGGCGCGAAAGTGCGGGTTACGGCTACGACCAACGGCCAGCAAGTGACCCAACTCCGCGAGATCAGCGCCCAATCAGGTTATTGTGGCCAAAACCAACTGAGCGCCCATTTCGGTCTTGCTGATGCAGACTCGGTGACGATGGCGGTGGAGTGGCCTTCGGGTTTGGAACAGTTGTTTGGAAATCTGGCGGCAAATCACTGCCTGACTTTGGTAGAAGGCCAAGGGATATCGAGTGTTGGCCAGCCGCCTTCCAGCGGCCCGGACAGCAGGACTTTGGCTTTGCAGCCGAATCCTTCGTCGGATTCGGTGGGGGTGGTTTGGGAGCAATTGGAAACGGAAACCGTTTTGATTCAAATCGCGGATTTGGAGAGCAGGATCATTTTTTCACAAAAAATAGAGGCCGCTTTGGGGCGCAATGAATGGGTATGGAACGGCCGGGATGCCACAGGGAATCGTGTTTCAGCAGGAAATTATGCCGTGACGCTGCAAGGGAATAACTGGCAGACGACAGAGTGGATGGTGAGGGCGAAGTGATGGGCACATCTATCATCTTGTAACCCCTCCGTTTCAACGAGGGGTCGGGATACCCCCACCCATCACATCTATCTTCTTTGCAAAACATCAGCATCCATAATCCATTGAAGATGTTGTTGTTCTGCAAAGAAGATAGATGTGATTTTCAACTTCTCCTTGCCCCCGACTGAAGTTCGGGGGTTACAAGATGATAGATGTGATAGTCTGTTTTTCTTGGAACGGTATGGCAACCCTACTTCTTCACCCCCAGCAGCTTCCGCACCGCCTCCACATCCGCTTTTTGGGCCTCGGGGATGATGCCGGCTTTTTCAAACTCCTCGAAGTCGCTCAAAAAGGCGTCACGATAAAACGGAAAGTCATTTTGCCCGTACGGCAGATCTTTCCATTTTTCATATTCCCGGAATGCGGTGGCCGTTTTATCTTGAAAAGTTGTTCGATTTAGGCTTGGCTCACTCCCATACAATTCTGCACCACGGCATGGCGGCGCGAAGGGCAGAGACTGCGGTTTCGGGAAGGGGATTTGTGCCATACTCGTTAGCCAAAACTATTTCTTTTAGTCTTGGCATTTTGCCAAAAACCTCGATGGGCAAGGTTTGAAGTTGATTTCCAGAAAGGTCAAGAAAATGCAGGTTTTTCAGTTCACCAATTTGCTCGGGCAGGGTTTGAAGTTGATTGGAACACAGGTCAAGTCCTCCTAGGTTTTTCAGTTCGCCGATTTGTGCGGGCAGGGTTTGAAGTTTATTGGAAAAAAGGGAAAGCGATTGCAGGTTTTTCAATTCCCCGATTTGCGCAGGCAGGGTTTGAAGTTTATTGGAAAAAAGGGAAAGCGATTGCAGGCTTTTCAGTTCCCCGATTTGCGCGGGTAGGATTTGGAGTTGATTCCCATAAAGGTCAAGCGATTGCAGGTTTTTCAGTTCCCCGATTTGCGCGGACAGGGTTTGCAGTTTATTGAAACTTAGGTCAAGCGATTGCAGGCTTTTCGGTTCGCCGATATTTGCGGGCAAGGAATCCAGTCCATTGTGAGAAAGGTTAAGTGAATGCAGGTTTTTCAGTTCTCCGATTTGCGCGGGTAGGGTGTCCAGTTCATTTCCAGAAAAGTCAAGTGATTGCAAGTTTTTCAGTTCGCTTATTTGCGCGGGTAGGGTTTGAAGTTTATTTCCAGAAAGGTCAAGCGATTGCAAGTTTTTCAGTCCGCCGATTTGCGCGGGCAGGGTTTGGAATTTATTCTTTCTAAGGCCGAGCGATTGCAGGCTTTTCAGTTCGCCGATTTGC
>JANMME010000387.1:0-1529 GCA_031373015.1 Saprospiraceae bacterium | reverse complement strand
GCAGTGCTGCGCCATCAAGCACTGGCATGGCAGAGTCCGTGACAATGACGTCGGGCACCACGCCCTTACTGAGCCAGCTCATGGCTTCGAGGCCATTTTTGGCCCCCACCACCTCAAATTTTTCGGAAAGGAAATTGCCGATAATCCGGCGAAGACCATCATGGTCTTCAACGAGAAGTAACCTTCTGTTCATAATGTAATCGATGTTTGGTCAATGATTAGGCCATCCCACATCTGGGCATGCCAAAAAGTGTCTGATTCTGTTCACTCAACTATGCTTCTACAGAAGGGGGGAGGATTAAACTAGAAACGAAGAATACTTAGCACCTAGGAAAAGATTGAAACCTGGGAGGTTTTGAAATGATGTTCTTGAAAAATGCTAATAAACATCTAAAGATTTTTCCAATGCAAAGGTCTGCGATTCCTTACTTGGAGACCTTACAAGTTTCCTGAAAAAATTTATAAAATTCACACTTTCCAAAAAAGTTAAACGTCAAATAACCAACAATGCTAGGTTACTTACAGGACTAAACAAAGATAATGCCGTTTATAAAAGATGAAGACCATCAGAGATGGTTTGTGTCGCCCAGCATACCAAAACTTATCAAATATTCTAATTGTTAAAAACAAATAAATACTTATATATCAATTATTTAAGCCTGAATTCCTCCATATTCCTCCTTTTGGTTAAATCATTTCAAAGAGAAAAATCAAGCCGCCCAAATAGCCCAATTTTACTACCAAGTGCCAATCCGCCACCCCCTCGCCTTACCTTTGGCGCTTCAAATCCTTTGCGCGTGCTCGAAATCGTTTTTTGGTCGGGGCTTGCCCTCATTTTTTACGCTTATCTGGGTTATGGGCTTGTATTGTGGGCTTTGGTACACATGAAGCGCCGCCCCAATGTCCCCCCTGAGACGGCCTACCTCCCTGAGGTCACCTTTGTGGTGTGCGCTTACAATGAGGAAGACTGGATTCGCCAGAAAATTGACAATTCGCTCGCCCTTGATTATCCTTGTTCCCTGATCCAATTCTGTTTTGTTACGGATGGCTCAGACGACCGAACCGCTGAACTGGTGCGCAGGTACCCCTATCCCCCCGGACTGCGCTGGCAACTGCTCCACCAGCCCGAGCGGCGTGGTAAAATCGCCGCTTTTCAGCGCGCCATGGAGCAAATTGAAAGCCCCATCGTAATCAGCACAGATGCCAACACACTGGTGAACTCTGAAGCCGTCCTTCGCCTGGTGCGTCATTTTGCGGACCCGGAAGTGGGTGCAGTGGCCGGAGAAAAACGAATTTCTATGGCCGAAAAAGACGATGCGAGCAGCGCAGGCGAGGGCATTTACTGGAAATACGAGAGCCTTTTGAAAAAGTGGGATGCCGAACTTTGGTCTGTCGTCGGTGCAGCAGGCGAACTTTTCGCCATCCGTACCGAATGCTATGAACCCGTGCCGCCCGATACCCTCGTGGAGGATTTCCATCTCACCATGCGCATCGCACAGCGCGGCTGGAGGGTGCAATACGAGCCGGGC
>JANMME010000385.1:0-3243 GCA_031373015.1 Saprospiraceae bacterium | reverse complement strand
GAGTTTGAACAGCACCAATTCGTCCGATACTTAGTCGCAAACGGTTGGGGCGTGGTCGTGACTGAAAGCGAAGAATCTACCAAGAACAAAGACCTGAATGGCGATGGAAGCTTACGGTACGATTATTATCCGGATACCCTGCAAAACATTGACTTGGAAAATATAAGGGCCATCCGAGACACTTTCATTCATCGGGGAAAAATGACTTGGTCTACCCCGCAAGCCGCGGTTGGATTTTCCGCTGGAGGCGCATTTTCTACCCTCCTGGCTTCAATTTTAGGTTGGAAAGCAGCTGTGACCCACTGTGCCCCAGGCGTGAGCCTTGTGATTCAAAATACAAGCACGCCGATTCAATTTTCTATGAATCTGCGCGATAATGGCTCAGATGTCGGCCCGGCTGGAAATCTTGAAGCCTTTGAAAACTATCAATTTCTGACAGATAAGGGCATTTGTTCAAAGATTTTCCTGCTTCGCCCATCGCCTACTTATCCTGAACGGTTCAAAAGAATGCCGGGTATAAGCACAACGCTTTCCTACTCTATACACAACGAGCTGGTGGCCAACGGCTGCTTTGGCCCGGGAGGATATCTGATAAAATCTTCAGGTGATATTGAAGCGGCTGTGATCGCTAACCCCGCGAACTGGCCAGTTGCCCTTTCTCTGACTCCACCTCAGCGAGGATTTGTGCTCGACCAGATTGAAGTATTATGGTCGGCTCATCACTATCACACTGATTTCATGGCCGCTGATTTCAAGTTCATTGAATCAGCCTGCGCGCCTTCTGTTGGGACAAATACGCCCCAAAAAGAATCTATTTTGAATCTATTCCCCAATCCGGCAAGCGGCTGGCTGGTGTTGCCTGAAAATACAGGGCAGGTCCGGGTGTTTGATTTGGAAGGGAATGTGGTTTTGGACAAAAACAATTCAGGAGCGTCTGATCTTGATGTTTCGACTTTCTCTGCCGGTTTGTATTTTTTGGAAATTATGGTAGGTGGCCAGCCGAAAGCAGCCAAATTCGTGAAACTTTAAATCAAATTTCTTGAGGCGATAAACCTCGGAGGTCTTTGAAGACCCTCCGAGGTTTATGCGCCTAAAACCAATCTTTTGCTTTATGAAACAAGTCCTACTTTTCTTCTTTCTTCTTTTCGCCACCTTCACTTTTTCTCAGACCAACGTTCGCGCCTGGTACGCCCAAGGCCAGGTTTGGGTAGTCTGGCAAACCGCGCAACCTTTTCCTGAAACCTTTGCCGTGTACAAAAAAAACACGGCCTTCAGCAATGTCAGCCAGGCCACCGTCATTGGGCGTTTGTACCAGTATGAATACCTGCCAGGGACCTATTTGCAACAAACGCTCAACCCGAATTTTACCTATAAAATCCCAAAACCAGACGGCAGTATCTATACGCTTGCGCCGGGTGAGGGGCTTTTTGTAGAAACGACCATTAATTCAGGATCTGCATTTTATGCCGTGGTGGAATGGGGAAATACCGCCGTGACTGCCGGGGTGAACATCACCCAAAATGCCGTGCCTTTCAATTACGATCCGGTGAACGAGCCCGCCAATTGTCACCTGCAATTGACCACTACCTTACCCACTGGCCACAAAACCAACTGGTACAGCATGTGGGCCATGGGGCGGCAGGAGCAGTGGGCAGGCCGGCCAGATTTTCCCGTCATGGCCAATGCTTTTAAAAACGGGATGCCTTCCATGTTCATCGTCAGCGAAGCCATTGGACTGGATACTTCTGGCGGCAAAAAAGTCCCCATGACGCACTGGTTTCACGGGGGCGGGATGGTGGCCAGCCAGTTTTTGGCCAACGATTTCAAGGCTTTTAACATCGAACCCAAGCAAGGCATTTCAGTCGCCCACAACGACGATTTTGCGGTCAAAACCATTTCGGATGGCGACACGGTATTTACCGCAGGGCGAAGCCTTTGGTTTGGCTGGACAAAGGCCCATAACCCCTTCAACCCCGGCTTCGACGCAGGCCCGGGCGACACGGTTATCAACTATACCCAACGCCGTATCTTGTGGATAAATAATTGGCTGATAAACCATTACAACATTGATCCCGACCGCGTGGCATTGCAAGGATACAGTATGGGCTCGGCAGGCGCATCGGCTTTGGGCAAAACTTTTCCCAAGCAATTTTCTACGGTTTGTACCTTCAACAACGGCTTCCGCGCAGCTATTGACGATGCGAGCCAGCATATTATGGGTTCTATTGACGAAAATCTGCCCACCAACCTGCGCCGTGCCGCCAATGACGTGGTGCATATCAATGAGGTGTACGACTTGAATTCGCGCACTTCGCCTTACCGCGATTTCCCCTTGTTCAGAACCTGGGCAGGAAAAAACGATGCCAACGATCGAATGCACTGGGGCCCTGACGTGGTCGCTCAATACCGCAAAGCAGACAGTCTCGGTTGGGGCACTCAAATCAGTTGGGACGAACGTCCGCACGTGTACGACAACCTTGGGATGCATTGGATCATTGATTTTCCCGCCGACCAACAAACGGTTCGGGACAATCTCGCTTTTCAGGAAAATTTCAACAGCAAACAAAGTTACCCGGCCTTTTTCAACCATCGCCTTGAACCTTTGAACAACGACCCGGGCATCGGCACATACGGTATCAATAACGGCGACGGCGACAACTGGGGCACCTGGGGTGGCTGGCACAATTGGGATATGGAAACCCTCACGGACGAGCCGGGGAAATGGGAAGTGACGGCGTGGCTGACCGGGAATGCTGTTTTTGCCAGCGACATCTGCCCGGAAAACGCCCTGTTGTCGGATCTGGCCATTCGCAAACCACAACAGTTCAAGCCTATACCCGGTAAAATGCTGGAGTGGCGCGTCCGCGATGCGGCCAACAATCAGGTGATCCAGGCAGGTCAGACGACCGTTCGCCCGGATGGCTTGGTGGTAGTGCCACAGATTTTCGTGACCAAGGAGACTTTCCGAAAAATTCGCATTCAGGTTTTTGACCCGACTGTGGCAACACAAGAATTGAAAGAAGAGACTTCTGATCTGAGTGTTTTTCCCAACCCAACGAGTGGCATGCTCTTCTTTAAAAATGAATTTGAAAGCGTGCGGGTTTTTGATTTGAATGGGAAAATAGTGCTGGAAAAACAGGGTTTCGGTGAAACCGAACTCGATGTTTCAAGCCTGCAAAACGGCCTGTATTTTTTAGAAATTTCTGAAAATAAGGATACGCTGAAAATCGGCAGATTTGTAAA
>JANMME010000368.1:0-3246 GCA_031373015.1 Saprospiraceae bacterium | reverse complement strand
GCTGGCTTCGCCCCAGACCTCTGGCACCCCGGTGAACCAAAAGGACGCTTCCTTATTTTGGGTTCTGCTGCTCCCGAACTGCTCCGGCAAAGCTCCGAGACGCTCGCGGGGCGGATTTCTTACCTCGAGCTCACGCCGTTTCATGTCAAAGAGCTCCCCGACGGCGATTTCAAGAAAAATTGGTTGCGAGGCGGTTTCCCGCCAGCGCTTTTTGCAACGGAAGAGGTAATGGCTTTCCAATGGCTGCAAGATTTTGTCATTACGTTCATCGAGCGTGATCTGCCACAATTTGGTTTGAAAGCTCCCTCGCAAACCTTGCGTACGCTGCTGCAAATGCTGTCGGGCACACACGCAAACTTGCTCAACCAGAGTGCAATCGCCAATTCCTTAGACTTGACCATCCCAACTATAAAGCGCTATTTGTCCTATTTGGAGAATGCCTATTTCATTCGGTTTTTACAACCGTGGTATGCCAACGTCGGCAAACGCTTGGTCAAGACCCCCAAAGTTTATTTTCGAGACAGTGGAGTACTGCACCAGCTGGCAGGCATTTCCAACAGCAACCAACTGCATGGAAACCAGATTGCCGGAGCATCCTGGGAAGGATATGTGTTGCAGCAAATCATTGCCAACTTGCCGCCGAATATCCTGCCTTATTTTTACAGGACGAAGGATGGTTCAGAAATTGACCTCGTGCTGGTTCGCGGAAAAAAGCCTGTTTTAGCCGTTGAAATCAAAATGTCGGCCAGTCCGTCCTTAAGCAAAGGCAATCGCCTTGCCCTGTCGGATTTGGGGAACCCACCCGCTTTTATTGTGTTGCCGCATAATGTAGATTACCCGCTGGAGGAGCAGGTTAGGGTTTGCGATTTGGAGAGTTTGTGGAAGTATTTTGATGCGGTTTTGTGAATGCTTATCTTGTACCTTGGCCACTCACGGAAGCTGCACTTGGTCACAAGACCAAAGTGCGGCGGGGGGAAGACCGTGCAGGACATAATCGAAAGAACCGTGCATGTCAAAAAATGATGTTTCATATCTATTTAGTCAGGTTAAACCTGACAATTCAACTATGAAAAATAATATTTTTGACAAATTTGAAACCAAATTAAAATTATCTTTCGTATCATTGTTGTCAGGTTTATCCTGACATCCTTACTATGAAAAATAAGTATATATCAACGCAATCAAACGAAATTCTATCCTATTTCAACGGGCAGAACAAAACTTGCTTTGATTATTCTTTAGCATACAAATCTCTTCCTGGTTCAAAAGCAAGCGCAGTTAGAGAACTGCTCAGCGACATGACTAAAAGAGGACTTTTAATGCGATTGAAAGACGGTGTTTACTACATCATTCCTTATGAGCAAAATGCCGAAACGTTTATGCCCGACTGGCATCTGATTGCCGAGTATTTGGTGAGTGACACTAAACATTATATCGGTTATTATTCTGCGTTGCAGATACACAACCTGATAACACAGCCATCATTGAAAGAACAAATTGTCGTTTCAAAACAAATTCGACCTTCTGAAATATTAATAAAGAATGTTACTTTTCAATTTATCTATCACAACGAAAAGCATTTTTTTGGTGCAAAGAAAATTTGGATAGACAGTTTCAACAAGGTGCTTTGCTCTGATTTGGAAAAAACTTTTATTGACTGCTTATTCAAGCCAGACTATGCAGGCGGAATAGTGGAGGTGGCAAAAGCAATCTATATTTCAAAAGATAAAATTAAATACGATATACTGCTTGATTACGCTAAGAAATTCGATTCTCAAGCAGTAATAAAACGATTAGGATTTCTCTTGGAAACGCTAGACATCAATTCAAGAATCATTGATGATTTGCAAAAACTAAAAACGGCTTCTTATGTAGTACTCGACACCGAATTGCCCAAAGTAGGTAAGCGAAACAGTCGTTGGAGCATACAGCAAAATTTGGAAACAGAAACGATTAAATCTGCAATTAACACATGATAAAGCCAGGAGAAATACAGCAAAAAGCAAGAGAACTTGGTGTTCGTGACCAGCAGATTGAGAAGGATTACATTCTTTCATGGATATTGAAAGGTGTTGCCCAACATGAACAGCTTTTTAAAGCAATCGTATTCAAAGGCGGAACGGTATTGAAGAAAATTTACTTTGAAGGTTATCGCTTCTCGGAAGACCTTGATTTTACTTTACTTGACCACGAAATTGGTAACGAGCAAATTTTAGGGTGGTTCAAAGAAACATTTGAATACACAATGGAAGAAGCCAACATTCCGCTTGAAATCATTGACAACAACGAGCATGAAGATGGCGGCATAAACTTTTACATCAGTTACATTGGTCCGCTTGGTGGACAAGGCAATAACAAGCGCGTAAAAATTGACATTTCAAGAAGTGAGCAACTGGTTTTTGAACCATTGGTGAAAGATGTTTTTATTGACTACACCGATTTGGAAGAACACCAGCTACTCTGTTATCCATTGGAAGAAGTGCTGGTAGAAAAAATGCGTTCGGTAATGCAGCGTATGCAGGCAAGAGATTTATACGACATCTGGTATTTGTTGGAAGAACACGGAATGGATATTGACTTTTACATGAACGAATTTGAAGCCAAGTGTAAAAGCAAGGCAATCAATCATGCCGAATTCCCTAAAAAAGTAACTGAACGATTGCCACAATATAAAGGACGCTGGCAAAGCTCTATGCATGAGCAAATAAAAGACTTGCCCGACTTTGACCAAGTAGAACGTGAAGTGCAACGCCATTTTAAAAAATTGAAATTTTAACATGGGCCATGCCAAACATCCACCTTACCATCGCCAATCTGCCATCGAGCATCTTGCCTTATTTTTACAGAACGAAGGATGGTTCAGAAATTTACCTCGTGCTGGTGCAGGGGAACAAGTGGCACTTGGGCACAACTTGTTGCGTACATCTGCCCCTGCAAATCCGTGTACGAGCGCAGGGAAACTGAAAAAGCCATAAATTTGTCGAAAAATTATCCTTATGCAAGCAGTAAGAAAAATTCAGAAACCCGTCAATGGTCAATTGCTGATTCAATTGCCTGAGAACTTCCATGACGTGGAATAGGAAGTCATCATTTTCCCCGTGGTGGCGAACACGCCCCCTCCCCCAGGGCCTACGCATTAAAATTGAGGGCTTTATCTCTGTAATCATCAGTTCTTGCACATTTAGCCATTTTTCTTGCGATGCTGATTTTATCAGGAATATGTTGTAACAAGTTCAAAGCGATTCT
>JANMME010000362.1:0-2172 GCA_031373015.1 Saprospiraceae bacterium | reverse complement strand
CAGTTACAAAAACTTGAATCATGACCGCAAAGGAACGGATTTGGGCAGAAATAAGGCTTCCATGACTGCCCGAATTTGAAAACGCTCCAAATTGTAGTTGAAGAGCAGGCGATTTTCAAAAACGTTTTTACTTTTGCCCATCAATAATGAATCGCACAACATGAAAAAGAACGAAGAATACGTCAAGAACCCAGGACGCGACTGGCTAATGTTCATCATTAGCACCGTAGCTATGTTCGCCCTCCTCATTTGGAAGCCCGAGTTTATTTGGACGGCATGGCCATTCCAATTTACGGCTTTGGCTGGGGCATTGGGCCGCCTCTAAATATCTACGTTGAAAATCCTCCTCCTTCGCTTTTCCTCCATCGGCGATATCGTGCTGACCACACCCGTGGTTCGCTGCCTCAAAAAGCAGTTGGGCGCAGAAATTCATTTTCTGAGCAAAACTGCCTTCGCGCCTATTTTGGAGGCAAACCCGTACATTGACAAAGTTTTTTCTTTCCAAAAAGAAATCACTTCTGAATTGGTACAGCGGTTGAAATCAGCGCGTTACGACTATGTGATTGACTTGCACCACAACCTCCGCAGCCTGAGGCTAAAACTCGCCTTAGGCCGCCCCTCTCGTTCTTTTGACAAACTGAACTGGCAAAAATGGCTGCTCGTCAACTTTAAAATTGACCGAATGCCCGACGCCCACATCGTGGATCGCTACATGGCAACCGTGAGGCATTTGGGGGTAGAATACGATGGCGAAGGTTTGGATTATTTTATTCCGGAAGGAGAAGGTTTGACGGATGTCGAGCTCCCCAATAAGCCATTTGTGGCTTTTGTGCTGGGCGCCACCCACGCTACAAAGCGGCTGCCGGAAGAAAAAATCGTTGAGATATGCAAGGGCATCGCCCCACCCATTGTGCTGCTGGGTGGAAAAACCGAGCAGAGCGCAGGCGAGCGGATATCAAAAGCAGCTGGTGCTCATGTTTTGAACCTTTGCGGTCAACTAAACCTGCACCAATCCGCCTGCGTAGTTCGGGAATCCAGCAAAGTCATCACGCACGATACAGGCCTGATGCACATTGCAGCAGCCTTGCGAAAGCCCATTGTTTCGGTTTGGGGCAGCACCGTGCCAAAGTTTGGCATGTGGCCATTCTACCCAACCGGAATGGATTTGAACACGTCCATAGAGGTATTAGGGTTGGGCTGTCGGCCATGTTCAAAAATCGGTTTCGACCGTTGCCCAAAAGGCCATTTCAAATGTATGCGTGAAATTGAGGTAAAGCAAGTAACTGACTGTTGCTAGAAACTTGTACATCTCCACCATACAGCCTACCTTCACGCTTCATTACTCCGTTAAAAAACATCTAAATTTGCCTTGAAACTGCCAATTTCCATTTTTTCAGAAAAACCCTCTCCTTGCTTTGTTGCGGAATCTGGATTTTGCGCTACTTTTCGCCGAGAAACATCTTGTCCTTTGTCAATCAGTCCAATGTCAATAATTATGCACATTAGAAAACTACTTTTCCTGCTTGCAGCGTCTTTGAGCCTTTCCTTCCTAAACGCTCAAGACATCCACTTTTCCCAGTACAACATGTCACCGATGACCCTCAACCCTGCCAACATCGGCAACTTCGAGGGCACCGTACGTATCGGGGGCATTTATCGCGGCCAATATGCCAGCGTCATTGGCAATAAAGGGCAGTATAAAACGCCCTCGCTCTGGGTGGATGCACCTATCATAACAGGTTTCCGCAGGCGCGACTGGGTCGGCGTGGGCCTCGTCTTTTTCTCAGACAAAACAGGTGCGGGCGGCCTTACCCATACGGCCGCCAAACTTGGCGCTTCCTACCACCTGTCTTTAGATAAAAAAGGGAATGCTTACCTGACGCTGGGCGCGCAATATGGTCAGGCAGCCAGAAAAGTAGATCCCACGAAGTTTTTCTTCGAAGAAGGGTACCTCAACCCAGCGCCCAACGGCGGTTATAATTCCGGTGCTCAAGTTGACTTTTTAAACGCAACCGAAGCAAAAGCAAACTGGACGGACATTGATGGCGGCGTGGTGCTTCGTGCCAAACTCAACAAGCGCATGGACATGAGTATCGGCTACGCTATGTACCATATCGCCGAAGGCAAATACGGCCTTGTGACGGGAGGCGGAGGCCCGGGGCCCAACCCATC
>JANMME010000318.1:0-7533 GCA_031373015.1 Saprospiraceae bacterium | reverse complement strand
GAACAAATCAAGGACCTGAAGGACCAGCGCGACAAACAACAATCGCAGGTGGGCGACCTGACCAACCTTTCCAAATCCGCCAACGACAACATCAGTCAAACACTTGCGCAATTGGAAAGAAAGGAAAAATACATCCACTATTTGCAGGCCGCAAAAACGAAGGCAGATTCCATCAATTTGGCCCTGTCCGTCAATCTGAAAGGTGTTTTGCGGGAGGGCCTTGACGATACTGATGTCGAAATCAAAGTGGACAAACAAGTGGTTTTTGTCAATCTATCCGATAAGATGTTGTTCAAATTGGGCAGTTCCGAGCTCACGCCAAAAGCCAACGAAGTGCTGGGGAAAATTGCAAAAATCGTTGAGTCGCGCCCCGACCTGGAAGTTATGGTGGAGGGTTACACCGACAACAAACCGATAAAAACGGCCTGCGTGGATGACAACTGGGATTTGAGCGTCAAACGTGCAACCGCTGTCGTGCGGGTTTTGCAGACCGTTTATAAAGTCAACCCGAACCGCCTGATTGCTGCTGGCCGTGGTGAGCACAATGCTTTGGCAACCAACGATTCTGATGCCGGGCGCGCCAAAAACCGCCGGACGCGTATCATCATTTTGCCCAAAATAGACCAGTTTTACGACCTGCTGAACCCAAACAATGTGCCCAAATAGACCCTTTGAGAACTAGTACCCCATCTAATCTTTTACCACTTTGAAAATTTATAACATGCAAAAAGATAAAAGCAATTCCGCCCACCCCGACGCAGGCTCCATGCTCAGCCAAAAAACAAACGAAGATTTCAACAAAAAAAAGCCAAGCCCAAATGACATAAAAAAGCCACCACCGCTTCCCGATATGCCGCCCAGAAACCGGTGGCCCGACAAAAACGATGCACGCTACCGGAACCGGGTTGACCAAAACAAGGGCGAAAAAAAGTCCGATGGCAGTGAATAATTATCACCAAAATCAAATTTTTACATGGAACACGCACAAAGCATCGGACATCGGAATTGATTATTTCCAGTCGAGCCGATCGCCCCACAATTCGTATGTTAGTCAAATAAATTCTTATGAAAAAGCAGAAAAAAGCGTCGACCAAAAAGTCCCTTTCGCCCGCCGACAAGAAGGTGGCAACCGTCATGCACGAGTTCAAGGAAGGCCAACTGCACTCCGGCAGCAAGGATGGCTTCATTGTTACGAACCCGAAACAGGCGATTGCCATTGCGCTGAGCGAGGCCGAAGATTTGGAAGAACCGTAATTAACGCATCATGGGTTTTAACCCTTGGGCAAATCGGAAAGTATTCATAACAAATTCTTTTTCTGCGTTTACGGGTTTTTACCCGTATTGCTTTTTAAAACAATAAAAACATGCAAACTAAATCAGTAGGTTTCATTCTCATCGCATTGGGCATCATCTTGATGGTTTACACAGGATTTAATTATATCACGACTGAAAAAGTGGTTGACTTGGGTCCGATTGAGATAAGCAAAGACAAGAATCACTTTGTTGGGTGGTCGCCTATTGTTGGCATCGTTTTACTCGTGGCCGGTGTTATCTTCCTTTTACGCAATAAAAAAGTTGGCATCTAATAAGAGCGTGTACAGAAGCGTTTTTGGTAAAAACAACTTGTTGGCGAGGATGTCAACAAGGGCAAAAACATGCGATTGCCATTGCGCTCAGCGATGCCCCAAGAAAAAGCAGCCAAACCCAAATGACAAAAAAAACCACCCCCGTTCCCCGATATGCCGCCCAGAAGTATAGGGCCCAACCAAAACGGTGACCTGCAACAACACCGGGTTGACTAAAACAAGTCCGAGGGCAGCGAATAATTATTACCTCTATCAATTTTTTACAATGAAAAAATCGAATTTTATCACCGCATCCACCCTGTTTTTGATGTCGTTTTTGTTCAGTTCCTGCGAAGCCATCGCCGGGATATTTAAGGCCGGAATGGGCTTTGGCGCTTTTGCTGTAATTGCAGTGGTCATGCTTTTGATTTTTGGTTTGAGCCGCCTGTTTGGAAGCAAAAAATCCTGAACGATTGTCGGCGAACCAAAACTCCTGCCGGGGTTGTCTCAAAAGAGAAGTGGAAGATTTTGTCCCGATATTTTATTCTATTTTAGATGCAAAACCTCGTAGGTTTTAAAAACCTATGGTATGTACACATGTTTTCTTGCCTATCGAGCAATATTTTTTGACAGGATTTACAGGATGAGCAGGATGGATAGGGGCCGAGAGGGGTTAATTTTTTACAGGATTTACAAGATGTCATGGGATGTAGATTTTTTTATTGTTACTTATTTACTTTTTTTTCCATAATATCAATCTCAACTTTCTCTTTTTTGATATTTTGACGAATCAAAGCATATAGGCTCATATATATGTTTGCGATCCAAACCAATGAGAATCCTGCTATTATGTAACCTCTCCAGTCATCCAATAACAATTTATATTCCGTCAGGAATAGAAAAAAAAGGACAACATAATGGCTAAAACAATACTCACAGGTAAGGAGATAGAAAAATTTCCTGACAATCAGCGTCCTGCTGTTCAGGCTTCTTCCAGCGCAATAATCTCTTGGTTCTTTAAATATCTCTTCATGTGTTATTGTCCAGGTAATGCAGGCAACGGGCAACGCCAATAAAAAGAGCCAGGTGATTTGTAGATAGATGGTCATAGTCAAATGCCTTTATCCAATCCGTCAACCATCCGGTCGAAAGAAAAAATGTGCGTGTCGGGGTTCTTGTTGCCAACTGCAATATCCCGGATGATTTCTCCTGCTATTTGGCTGAACACGATGCCATTTCCACCAAAACCCAAAGCAAAAATGGTATGTGGCCGCTCTTTAACTGTACCGATAAAAGGAAGCCCATCAGCCGTTTCGGCAAAAGTACCAGCCCAATTGAAGTCCACCAGAATCGGCGCCAGCGTTGGAAATCTTTTATCAAAATCTTGTGCCAGGAGACGGGTCTTTTTTGCCAGCAATTTGTCCCGTCTGCCTGGGCTGTAAAAAGGCTCGTCCCTACCGCCTATCAGCACCCGTCGGTCTGGGGTCGTGCGGAGGTAGAGATAGGGTCGGGCAGTTTCCCAAATTAACGCGTCGTGGTGCCAAATTTCAGATTCAAATGGTTCACTTACAAGTACATAAGTGGAGTGCAGGCGCGTAACTTTTTGTTCCAGGTAATCTTGAGACTCGTAGCCACTGGCAATCACCAATTGTTTTGTCCGTATGGAATGCCCATGATTCGTGTGTAGCACTACCTGTTCTTTTTCATGCTGGATATCCACGATTTCGGTTTTGTCAAATACCTGTGCCCCATGTTTTATCGCGTCCTGCAACAGCGCGTGGGTGAGCGAATATGCATCCACTTGAGCGCCGTCGTGTGGGGAATACAAGGCTCCCGGCGACTGAAAATGGGGAAATGCAAGCGCAACTTCGGCTTTGTCCCAACGCTCCACATTGATACCGTGCTTTTGGCGAATCGCAAATTCGAGGTCCAATGCTTCCAAATCGGCTTTTCTGCTGGCGCAATAGATGGAGGGCTTTCGTTCAAAACCAGTTGGCAAGGGTAGTTTTTCGCAAATCTGTTCGAGCTTGTCAATGGCTTCAATGCAGAGATGATAACTGCGGGCAGCGTTCTTTTCGCCTACGAACTTTGCCAGTTTGTGCATTGGCACATCAATTTCGTATTGCAATAAAGCCGTACTGGCACAAGTGCTTCCCATGCCGATGTGCCGACGATCAACCACCGCTACGGAGACCCCAGCCTGCGCCAAATACCAAGCCGTGAGTGCTCCGGTGATGCCCCCACCCATGACGAGAAAGTCTACTTGTAAAGGATGGCGGAGGGCTGGGTATTCGCAGAGAAAGCCGTTTTTTAGAAGCCAATAGGGGTAAGCGGTGTGGAGGTTCATAATGGATTATATACTGTGATTAGAGTGATTTTAATGATTTGAGTGATCGAAATGCTTGATTTCAAAATGAATGAAAAGCATCCTTGTTCAAAATCACTCTGCGTTGGCTATACCTTTGTTTCTTCTGTCGTCAATACTAAATTTGGCGCTACCATCTCCTTGTGTTCCACAAAAACAGCGAATTCGCTGGGGCGGATTTTGCCCCCATATTTATTGGCATAAACTTTTGTAAATTCCGCACCCAGATAAAGAATGATCGCGGAATAGTAGACCCATAGTATGATAAGCACGACAGCCCCCGCCGCCCCGTAAGCCGAAACGGTACTCGAACGGCTGAGGTACAGATTGATGAGATATTTGCCGACCAAAAAAAGCACTGCAGTGAAAAACGCCCCTATCAGTACGTCGCGCCAATGCAATTCGGCATCAGGTAGCACTTTGAAAATTACTGCGAAAAGAAGCATCACAACGCCTGTTGATATCAAATTGCTAATAATAAAGGCAAGCCAGACAAATGCACTGATATTGGAAGCAAGCCAACCGTCCAGCATGCTCAGGGCCGCGCTCAAAACAAGCGAAACCATCAGAAGGAAACCAATACCAACCACCATTGAAAAAGAAACGATCCGTGTGAAGAGGAATCGCACCCACCCTCTTTTGGGTTTTACTTTGATGGACCAGATGGAATTGATGGAATCTTGGATTTCGATAAAAACCCCGGTTGCCCCGAGAAAAAAAGTAGATACACCCACCACGGTCACCCAAGGTGTGTCGCCCGAGATTCGGACGTTTTTGATCATTTCCTGCAATTGCAAGGCCCCCAATTTACCGATCAGCCCTTCAAACTGTAAGTATAGGTAGCCCTCCGCGGCTTCTTTGCCAAGCAAAATGCTGCCAATCGCAATAACGATGATCAGCATGGGTGCCATAGAAAAGAGCGTGTAATACGAAAGCGAGGCGCTGAACTTTAGCCCGTTGTCTGCATTGAATTCCTCTGTGGCCAAGCGGATTACACGCCCGACAGCCATGGCTCTGTGCCAAAGATTTTTAAAGGAAAGGCCGGACAGTAAGGGGATTTTCATGATGCTGAAAATCCTAGTTGCACTGCCCAAGTACAACCCATAAAATAATAAATATTACAATCGTACTTAAGCAGCCACCCCCAAACTTTAGTGCGCCGGCACCGGAAAGTATCCCTCTGAGAAAATTATTCATGTTGTCTCTTTTGTTGAAAAATAGCAAATTGCTAGATTTTCACAAAGATGCCGTCACGGGGTTTCAAGGGCGTTACACAATTCTATAAATTAGTTACATTATTCACACTAAACATGCGGCATTAGACCTATAAGGTTTTTAGAAACCTTATAGGTCTCGATTTCAGAAATGTCCTATAGCGTTCGACAAACCCTTTTACGGCAGGCCTATTCACTTGCAAAACTGCTGAATTAGGCCCTGTGCAGGTGTGTATCCGCCCATAGCCGCCTGTTTCCAATCCGCGCAAGCCCCGGCGAGATCGCCCGCAGAACGCCGGGCCATGCCGCGGTTGCATTTGAAGTTGGCCGCCTCGGGCTTCATCGCTACGGCTTTGTCAAAAAATGAAAGTGCCTCTGTGAATTTGCCCATGCTTGCATAAGCGTTCCCTTTGTTGTTTACAGCGTCTGCAAAGTCAGGGGAAAGCGCCAGGGCGGCATCGTAGCAAGCGATGGCCTCCAGCATTTTGCCCATCCCGGCATAAGTGTTCCCTTTCCTGAAATGGTATTCCGGGTCGGGCTTGATCTTGAGGGCAAGATCGTAGGCTGCAAGGGCCCGATCGTTTTGTCCAGCCCCTGCATAAGCCATACCGAGGCTCGACTGGATTTGGTCTTTGGGCTCTTTTGAGTCAATAAGAGCAAATTTTTCCAAGTCGGCGATCGCTTTTGGGAAATCGCCTTTGGTGAGATAAACCTGTCCTCGACCATACCAGGAATCCGCGAAGTCGGGCTTCAATTCCGTGGCGCGGGTAAACATTTTAGCCGCATCGTCATAGCGTTTCAACTTGTTGTAAGCCACCGCCAAGTTGAAGTTTGCATCAAAATAAGTGGGGTCCACTTTAATGGCTTGTTCGTAGGCTTTTGCGGCATTTTCGTAGTCCTTCAGATCGTCGTAGGCGAGTCCTTTGTTCGTCCAGGAAAGCGCATCGGTCGGGTTTTTGGCCGTTACGTTTTCCCAGAGCGCTATGCTCGATTTCCATGTGGCGTTTTGCATGACCGTCAGTACCGCGCATAAGGCCACAAAACCCGCAGCGAGGTAGGGTAACATGCTTTTCAAGCCCGTTTTTATCCGCCCCGTTTCAATGTCCGAATAGGTTTTTGCCAAAATGAAAAACAAGCCAAGATAGGGGATGTAGGTGAAACGGTCGGACATGAAGGCTTTGCCGGCGCCCTTAAATTGCAGCACAAAAACAATGTTGACGAGAAAAAACAGGAAGCCAAATGCTACGGTTCGCCCGTGTTTCACGGTGCCCCACACCCACCAACCAATGGCCGCCAGTGCAAGCGGCGAAGCGTAGTAAAGCGCAGGCAAATTACCCAATTTTGGGTAGGGGTAATAGGCTGCCATGCCAAAGGGCACAGGCACTTTCCAGAGGTAGTTGAAGAGGGAGCCGGTGGCAAAAAAGAAGCGCTCGACCATAGTGTAACCCACGTCTTTGAAACCTTCGGCTTCTCCAAGAAAATGGATTCCCGCCAGACCAAACACGAGGGAAAGCGCAAAAAAGGGCCCTTTTTCAAGCCAGATTTTCATACTTTTCAAATCGCGGCCAGCCAGCCAGTCCAGCGCCAGCATGGAGAGTGGCAGCGCCACGGCCTGTATTTTGGAGAAAAGCGAAAGCAGCCCAAGGATCAACGTGAATGCGTAAAACTTGCTTTTTTGCTCGGTCACATATTTCCAATACGTTATCAAAGCGGCGATGTAAAACAGGCCGTACAGCACGTCTTTGCGCTCCGTCACCCAGGCCACACTTTCCGAGCGCATGGGGTGGATGCCAAAAAGCGCCGTGCCCAGCGCGAGTCCCCAGCCCCGCACACCCAAGGCACGGAAAAAGAAAAAGGCCAGGGCCGTGGTGCCTACATGTAGCAGCACATTGTCAAAGTGATAAAGGAAAGGCTGAAAGTTCTCGACGGCCATCTGGCCGGGCTGCACGATGGTATCAAAAGTATGCTCGAAGCAGTAGGTCAAGACCACCAGCGGCGAGTAGTTGCCGTGGGTATGACTGCTAAAAATCTGTCCGAGGTTCATGCTGCCCAGGGTTTTCACCATCGGGTTGAGCCATAGGTAGCCGTGGTCGTCCCAATTGACGAAGCCTGCGCCGAAGGTGTTGGCGAACACGGCGAAGGTGAGGACGAGGCAACCAGCGAGTATAAGTCGCTCAGGGATGATGGGGGTGGCGGGAGCATTGCTGGAGCTTCCTGAATAAGGTGAAGCGGCTGTGCGAGAACCCGCCTTTGCGGTGGTTTCAGTGGACAAAGATGCTTTTTTCTTTTTCTTGGACATGGCGGATGCAAGGTTTTCTTGCGGACAAAGGAAATACGAATTCGTTTTACGGGCAATAGTTTTCGATGTTGATCTGACCAGGTGACTGGC
>JANMME010000298.1:0-7811 GCA_031373015.1 Saprospiraceae bacterium | reverse complement strand
GCCGGCTTCATCGGCTCCCACCTCGTCCGGCATTTTGTCCATAAATACCCGGACTATAAAATCGTCAACCTCGACGCGCTGACCTACGCAGGCAACCTCGAAAACCTGCGCGACGTGGAGCATTCGCCCAACTACGTCTTTGAAAAAGGCGACATCACGGACCGTGTTGGGCTCAAAACCATTTTTGAAAAACACTGCCCGGATGGCGTCATCCATCTCGCGGCGGAGAGCCACGTAGATCGCTCCATTTCCAACCCAATGGCCTTTGTGGAAACCAATGTGATGGGTACGGTGAACCTGCTCAACACCATCCGCAACCTCTGGGGCAACGACCTGGAAGGCAAGCGTTTTTACCACGTCAGCACGGATGAAGTGTACGGTTCACTGGGTGAGGAAGGCTATTTCACCGAGGAAACCCGCTATGATCCGCGTTCACCTTATTCGGCTTCCAAAGCCGCGAGCGATCATTTTGTACGAGCCTATTTTCACACCTACGGGTTGCCCGTGGTGCTTTCCAATTGCAGCAACAATTACGGGCCAAACCATTTCCCGGAAAAACTCATCCCGCTGGTTATCAAGAACATAAAGGAAGAAAAACCGCTCCCTGTCTATGGCGATGGAAAGTACACCCGCGACTGGCTATGGGTGAAAGACCATGCCTCGGCCATTGACACCATTTTCCACGGAGGCCGCGTGGGCGAGACCTACAACATCGGCGGCAACAACGAATGGAAAAACATTGACCTCGTGCAAACGCTCTGCGACATCATGGACGAACTCTTGGGCCGCGAGCCAGGTTCTTCCCGCCAACTCATCACATTCGTGAAAGACCGCCCGGGCCATGACCGCCGTTACGCCATTGACGCCTCCAAGTTGAAAAACGAACTGGGTTGGCAACCCTCTATCCGAGCCGAAGAAGGTTTCCGCCAGACGGCAAAATGGTATCTGGAAAACGAAGAGTGGCTGCTGCGCGTGGCCTCGGGAGAATACCAGCAGTATTATGAGCAGCAGTATGGCGCTTGAATAAAGTGTGGGGTAGCGCAAAAAATCCAGATTGAAAATTTATTGCGGAATTATATTTTGATTTTCATAAAATCCTATAAGGTTTTAAAAACCTTATAGGATTCAATTGGCCAAAACACAAAACATTGTTTCCTGAAAAAATCCACGAAAGACCTTTTTGCACAACAGCCCAGCGGTCAAAAAGCCCGCCAATAAACGTAAAAAAGTGCTCGGGCCAAGTGAGGCGGTGACTCCAAGTCACCGCCTCACTATTACCCCTGCAAGATTGCACTTTTAGGCGAACCCCACACTTTATCGAAAGCCGTCGTACTTTTCGCCCATCAATCGCCATGCGCAGCCCTGTCCAACAACGACTTCCACTTGCCGCAGTTCTCCTGACTGCCCTCATCGCCTTCCAATCCGTGGGCTGGCTATTGGCTTGGCAGGGTTTGCAGTTTGGGGCAAAAATCGAAGCGCAAAAGGCTCTTTTCCAAGGGGGAAACACCCTGCGAGAATGCACTTTCCAAAAAGACTTTATTCAAAATATAAAAGTTGGGCGGAAGGAGATCATCCTCAACGGGCAGCTCTATGACTACCAAATTTTATTGGAAACTGCTGACTCTGTACACGTTGCACTCTACTACGACCATCACGAACATATCTTATTGTCTGCCCTCGGCCAGATATTCAAGTCTGGGGAGGATGAAAAAATTCCATCCTCAAAGCCCTCGGCACTATGGCTCGCCAAATGCTTGGGTTCGACTTTTCTCGTGCCAGAAAAACCTATCGTTTCTTCCAGCGCAAAGCCGCTTTTCCAAAGGCAACATTTTGCCGCGCTCCTTTTTGCCGCGCAGTCCGCTCCCAGTGTTTTTGCGCCGCCTCCAGAATTGCGTGCAGAAGTGACACTTTTTAAAAAAGTGTCACTTCTTTTTGCGTGGCCTTCCGCGCTGGAATCATTCATAGGCCATTCATTCTGAACTTCTTAGCTCAGGCAAAACTCACTGCCTCGCTCGGGCATACACCGAGCGGGCTAAATGCTTTTCCATGAAAAAGGCAAACATCCTTTCCATCATACTTACCTTAATCAGTCTCTCCTTGGCCGCCCAAAAAACCGTGGCTGATAGCACTCAAGAGGCTGTGATTCTAAACGAAACCGTCATTTCTGCCAATCGTGCGAGCCAGAGCCGCTCCTCGGTGGCGCAAGATGTGCGCGTATTGCAACGCAGTGAAATCGAGCGCCTCAATGCCCAATCTACTGCCGACCTGCTCCAAAATTCCGGGGCAGTGTTTGTCCAAAAAAGCCAGCAAGGCGGCGGAAGCCCCGTGCTCCGAGGTTTTGAAGCCAGCCGAATCCTACTTGTCGTGGACGGCGTTCGCTTGAACAACGCTATCTATCGCGCTGGGCATTTACAAAATGTGGTCACGATGGACAATGCCGCGCTTGATCGTGCAGAGGTGCTTTTTGGCCCGGCTTCCACCGTTTATGGCACGGATGCTTTGGGCGGCGCCATTTGCTTTTTTACCAAAGACCCCGTGCTGGCGGATAGTGGTTTCAAAACCACAGGCAGTGCTTTTGTACGCTACGGCTCGGTGAACGAAGAAAAGGCTGTCCATGTGGATTTCAGTCTTGGCGGAAAAAAGATTGCCGCATTGACCTCCTTCACCTACAGCGATTTCAGCGATTTGCGCATGGGTAAACAGCCCGGTCTTGAGGGACTTTTTGGTGAAAGGCCCTACTATATCCAACGCTTCAACGGGAAAGATTCGCTCGTGCGCAATGCCAACCCATATCTTCAAAAATTTACCGGCTACAAGCAGTATGATCTGTTGGAAAAGATTGTCATTCAGCAAAATAGCAAGCTGCGCCACACCTTTAACCTGCAATACAGCAGCTCCTCTGACATCCCGCGCTACGACCGTCTCACCGATCCGAGCGGCAGCGGACTGGCCTTCGCGGAATGGTATTACGGCCCGCAAAAGCGCCTCATGGCCGCCTATACTATGGCCTTAAGTGAAGCAGGCTTTTTCAACAGCGGGTTGCGGGCTACGGCAAGCTTTCAGGATATTGAAGAAAGCCGTCACAACCGCAGTTTTGGCGCGGCGCGGCGCACAGACCGCACAGAAACGGTGAAAGTTTTGGGTCTTACTATTGATGGTGCCAAGACTTGGGGAGAAAGCCAAAGCTTGCATATCGGCTTGGACGCACAGTACAATGACGTGAGCTCTGAAGCTAGCCGATTCAACGTGAATACTTTAGAAGTGACCACACAAAGCACCCGCTATCCGGATGGTGGAAGTCAGGTGACCAATGCCGCGTTGTATGCCACGCACAGTTGGGGATGTGGCAAATGGGTCGTAAATGAAGGGATCCGTGGTGGATTTTCCAGCCTGAGGTCGAAGTTTTTGAGTCGGGAGTTTTATCCGTTCCCCTTTGACAACCTGCAACAAAACAGTCCGGTAGTATCAGGAAGCCTAGGTGCGGCATGGAACGGTTCCGAGCATTGGCGCTTTGCCATCAACGCATCTTCTGGCTTTCGGATGCCTAATGTGGACGATCTGACCAAGTTGTTTGATTCTCAAAAAGGGAGCGTTATAGTACCGAACGCTGATATCAAACCTGAAAAAACGTTCAATCTTGACCTCAACCTCACTTACAAGGTGACAGACCGCCTCCGCTGGGAAAACGTGCTCTGGGGCACGCTCTTCCGAGATGCCATTGTGACCGATGTTTTCCAGTTCAACGGACAAGATTCTATCGAATATGATGGGGTGCTGAGCCGTGTTTTGGCCAGTCAAAACAAACGCAATGCCCGGCTTAGGGGATTCACCTCTACCCTGGAAGCCGATGCGACCGAGACCATGGCGGTGTATGCTTCTGCAGGTTTTACGCAGGGCAAGATCATTGAGGAAGAAGGCGCGAGCAAAACTTCACCGCTCGACCACATCCCGCCGACGTATGGCCGGGTGGGCGCGCGTTGGCATACCAACCATGCTACTTTGGAGGCTTTCGCCTTGTTCAACGGGAAAAAACGGCTTGAAGACTATAACCTGGAAGGGGAAGACAACTTGCAATACGCGCCGCCAGGTGGCTTGCCCGCCTGGCTTACGCTGAATCTGCGCGGAGGCTATCGTTTTGGCAAATCCCTAACAGTTCAAGCTGGGATTGACAATGTCTTAGATCTGCAATACCGGAATTTTGCTTCGGGGATCAATGCGCCCGGACGGAATTTTTGGCTGACGCTGCGAACTTCTTGGTAAGTTTTAAAGAAAAGCAGGAAGTGGAGGTGGGGTGTTTTTCTGAAAACCTACCTCCATTTCCTACCCAATCAGCCCTTTTTGGAAAATGCCCTTAAGGTTTTGTAGATAGTACTTACTTTTGTGTAAAATCAGTAAACATGACTGCTCAACAAGCACGCAAGTCCATCAATCAAGTCCTGAATGAAGTGACGGATCCGACTGTTCTAGAAGCCTATTATCAGATTTTGATGAACCTGATGATGGTACATGAGAACCCCGCCATTGGCTTTGATGCCGATGGCAAACCCTTGACTGCAAAAGGGCTGGAGCATGAAGTGCTTGCGGCCTCAAAGCGGGTAAAGGCTGGCAAATTCATCGGACATGAAGCCTTGAAACAACAAATAAAAGAGTGGTGATGGAGGGCCTTTACGATATTGCTTGGGATGTAAAAGCCTCCAAAGCACTTCGGAAATACTACAATTATTACCAGAAAAATGCCTCTGCATCGGTAGCTGAGCGCTTTGCATTGGCGATTGTGGAAGCAGTTGAAACCCTTCTTGAACAGCCAGAGCGTTATCCAGTTGACAAACATTTGGCTCACCTTCCACAACAGTATCGCGCCCTCCCGGTATGGAATTTCAAGGTCGTTTACGAATTTACAGGCTACGAGATTATTATCCTTTTCATTTATCACACGAAGCAAAGCCCTGCTCGAATTCGGCGAGAATTTGAAAATTGATTTATCCTTCCACAATCTGCCCATTCACCAAAATTTCCAAATTCCGCGTCCTTGAAGTCGTCGGGTCAAAGATTTGATTGCCATCGGGAGAGGTGCCTTCGCCGATGGTGATTTCCCATTCCTCGTTGATGACTGCTACAGCGCGTGTTACGGTTCCATCCTTTATGGTCGTACCTGCAATCACTGCTCTCCCAATGAGTTCGCCTTTTTCATTGAATGTGGCCAGCACATATTCGTAGTTCAAAAGTTCGGCTTTCCACCACACGAGCGCGATGAATTGATCTGTGTTGTCAATGGAAAAACATGGAACGTATTCTGTAAATTCATCATCGGCGACCACGGATTCGGTCGGGTGGATGAACTGGGCAATCATGGCATCCGAAAGCGGATCATTCTCAGTACCAAAAGTGTGGTGGGTGTCTTCGCCAAGGGTCACAGGCATAGGCACTGGAGGGAACTTAGCAAGGAAGTCGTGGAAAAATAATTTCTTCATAGTTATTTTGAAATAAATGTTTCAAAATCAGCCAATTGCTTGCCTTTTAGTACACGGGGTATTTTGCCCTGACCATTGAGTTTGCCACGCTGATTCAACCAATCAAGAAACACTTGGTTTGGGAGTAGCTTGGCGCGCACATTGCGCAGCGCATAGCGACGTTCTACGGCATAGTCTTCGTTCAAGCGGCAAAGTTCTTCATCAAGTGCCTGCGCAAGTGCCTCACTCGTAAGTGTTTGATTTTCAGCAGAAATATACCATTGGTGTGCCCAGAAAGAGCCTTCGCGCAGGCTCGTCACCGTGAATTCGCCGATGCCTGCGTGGAGGCGTTCGTCTACTGCCTGTACGGCATCACTCAGATTGTCAATAGAAATGTGTTCGCCGCAAGAAGAGAGATATTGCTTGGTGCGACCCGTGATGCGTATTTCTGCTTTTTCTGTATCGGTGAACTTTACCGTATCGCCCAAAAGGTATCGCCAAGCGCCCGCTACGGAGCTGAGCAAGAGCGCGTAATGTTTACCTGCTTCCACTTCTGAGAGTTCCAAACTGCGGGGTTGGTTGCTACGCAAATCGCCGTTTTCGTCAAAATTTTCTTCGTCAAATGGCACGAACTCAAAGTAAATGCCACAGTCGTTGAGCAGTTTCATGGGGCTGTGGTCGGGGCGTTCCTGATAGGCAAAGAACCCTTCCGATGCGGTATAACTATCCATGTACAGAATTGGGGTGCCAAAAAGCGGGTCGAGCGTAGGTTTATAGGGTTCGATCGGCACCCCTCCATGTATGATCACATTGAAAGACGGCCAGATCTCATTGATATTTGCCAGTTTGTTTTTCTCGATAGTTCTTTCCAAAACGAGTTGCAACCACATGGGGTTGCAGGCCGAGAAGCCAATGTCCCACTGTGGCGCTTCTTCAGCAATGAGCTCCATGCGCTCGCCCCACTCCGGCAGGTCGGTGATGTGGCGGCCCGGCCGGTAGGAACGCTCCATGATACGTGGCCGATTCATGCCCATGATCCCCGAAAGGTCGCCCTCCCAGTGGTAACCAACGCGCTTTTGCTGGGTGCAGGAGCCTATCATCAACATTTGCTTTGTGTAATGCTCGGCTGAGAGGCCGTAGTGCTTGGCCATATCGTAAAAAAGTCGCCGCGATGCACGCTTTATTCCGCGAAGCAAATCTTCTGTGAGCGGAAGGTACTTGGTGGCTGACTGGCTGGTGCCGCTCGAAAGCGCAAAGTATGGTACGATACCTGGCCAACATACATCCGGCTCATCCTCGAGGTGGGCTCTTGACCACCATCGGTCGTAAAGCGTTTGATAATCCATGACCGGGACAGCCTGTTTGAAAGCACGCTGCACATCATCGGCCCTCGAAATACTTTTAAAACCATATTCCACGCCAATAGCAGTATGTCTGGCCTCCCAAAGAAGGTCGCGCAGCTGCTGTTCTTGAAGTTGAACAGGCGACTGGCGTGGCTGACCGACGAAGCCCCCAATTTTTGCGCTTTGCTGGATGATGGTGCCAATGATGTAGGACATAGTGGAAACAGATATTGGGAGATTGGGATATTGAGAGATTGGGACAATTTCCAAATATCCCAATATCCCAATTTTTTAGAAGCGGGCGAAGGTACAAAGCAAGGGAGGTTTTTTGGGCAAAAAAATCCCCCGGTATGCGGCAATTGCAGCACATCGGGGGAGATAAAAAGTTGGTCTTGAGCCTGTTAGGTCATTCCACGGGTGGGGGTGGATTTTTTCGCTCGTAAAGGTAAGCGCCCAACAGGCCTGCACCACCAAAAATAGCGATCAGTGCAAAAAATATCCCTGTGCGGCTTTCATCCTCTAAATTCAAGGTATGGGTGAAAATGATGGCAAGCAACAAACCCAAGCCGGCGCCCACGAAAAGCAAGCCGTTTTTTAAGGTCTGAGAAGGATTGGTCTGCCGGCGGTTTTGCTTGCCTTCGGAAGGGTTCATGCCTTTTTCGATCATAGCCATGTTTTCCTTGTTTTGTAAGTAGCGCAGCGCAACGACCATAAGAAATGCGCCGAGCGTGATGAAAATGGGAATCATGAATGGTTGCATCTTGACAATATCTTTTTTTGTGAATGTAAATTGGTTTCCGTTTCCAATGCAGACTCTGACAGCGCTCGTTTGAAACAGGTTACAGTCATTGGGAAAATTTACGGTTTTAAATTTACGATTTTCTACCTCGCTTGGTCTTCCCGCATGCATAACCTAAAATCCCAAGCCCAGCGCCGCGCTTGTGTCTTTTGACCAAGCGCTCTAATGCATTGATAATCATTTGTTTGAAACGTCAAGATTCCCTCGCGTATGGGCGCT
>JANMME010000266.1:0-2137 GCA_031373015.1 Saprospiraceae bacterium | reverse complement strand
CCAATCCTCCCGGAGTTCAAGGTCCAGATAAAGCGTGGGTTTGGCAATCTTTGATTGCAAGTGTTTGACTAGCGTGGTCTTGCCGACCTGTCGTGGTCCGACCAACCCGAGGATGGGAGACCATGACAAATCTCGAAGGATTTTTTTGGAAAGCAATCGTTCTATCATGCTCCAAAAGTAGTATGATCCGAGTAATTTTAAAATTGATTTTTAAAATTACTCGGATGATCATTTCTGCTCCCGCAATTCCCGCCTCAAAATCTTCCCCACATTTGTCTTCGGCAATTCCGTGCGGAACTCTACTTGTCGCGGTATTTTGTAATTCGTCAAGTTTTCGCGGCAGAACGCCCGCACTTCTTCTTCCGTGAGCGAAGGGTCTTTTTTCACGATAAAAACCTTTACTACCTCGCCCGATTTCTCGTCGGGGACGCCCAATGCGGCAGATTCGAGCACTTTTGGGTGCATGGCCAGCACGTCTTCGATTTCGTTGGGGTATACATTGAAGCCCGACACGAGTATCATGTCTTTCTTCCGATCCACAATTTGAAAAAAACCATCAGGGTGCATAAAACCCATGTCGCCCGTATAAAGCCAGCCATCTTTCACGGTTTCCGCGGTGGCCTCGGGGCGTTGCCAATATCCTTTCATGATCTGAGGGCCACGGGCTACTATTTCGCCCACGTTTTCAGGCCCGGGCGGGAGTGTTTTGCCGTTGTCGTCCACAATGCGGACATCGGTGCTCGGCACGGGCATACCAATCGTTCCAAGTCTTGAGGTATTGTCCACGGGGTTTACCGTAAGTACGGGACTGCTTTCTGTCATGCCGTATCCTTCGATGAGTTGTGTGCCAGTCACTTGTTGCCAGCGTTCAGCAACGGCACGCTGCACGGCCATGGCGCCGCCCACGCTGATGCGGAGCGTACTGAAATCGAGGCTCGAAAAACTGGATTGATTCAACAATCCATTGAACAATGTATTCACGCCTGGCACGATGTGAGGCTTGTGCTTGCGCCATTCTTTGATCAGTGCGGGCAGGTCGCGGGCATTGACGATCAAGATGTTGCATGCACCAACGCTCAGAAATGCCAGGCAATTCACCGTGAACGAAAAGATGTGGTAAAGCGGCAGGGCACAAAGACTTCGGGACGGCGATCCCTCATGACCCACCAGCACGGGCATGAGCCAGGCGCGAATTTGCATCATGTTGGCCAACAAGTTGCGATTGGTCAACATCGTGCCTTTTGATACGCCCGTGGTGCCGCCCGTGTATTGCAGCGCGATGGTGTCGTCGGGGCCACCCTGAAAAGCTTGGATCGTAAATTTCCGGCCTTGTTTCAGCGCGTCGAGGAAGCAAACGGTGTTGGGTAACTCATACTTTGGCACCATCTTTTTCACCCGGCGCACCACGAAATTGACAATCGCTCCTTTTATACCCAGCATTTCGCCAATGGAGGTAGTGATGACGGTTTTGATTTGCGTTTCCCCGATGATTTGCTGCAAGTTACTGGCAAAATTCTCTGCAATCAAAATGGCCTTTGCCCCCGAATCCACAAACTGGTGCTTCATCTCGCGAGGGGTGTAGAGCGGGTTGGTATTTACCAGAATCATCCCCGCCCGCAACACCCCGAACATGGCGATGGGATATTGCAGCAGGTTGGGCATCATCAGGGCTACCCGATCGCCGGGCTCCAAGCCACGCGAGCGGAGGTAGGCCCCGAAAGCCATGCTTTTTTCATCCAACTCTCTGAATGTCATGGTTTTGCCCATGAAAATAAAGGCTGGTTGATCGGCAAATTTCTGGAAGGATTCTTCCACCATGTCAATGACACGGTTGTACTGCGAAGGGTCAATATTGGCGGGAACGCCCGCGGGGTAGTGTTGAAGCCAAGGTTTTTCCATAACACGTTGGATTGTTTTTGCGGGTGTAATATTTTGAAAAAAAATTGGGAATCAATTGTTTTTGGGTAACAATCCAGCCGCTCCTAAATTCCTGAAGGGAATCTATGTTTATAGCACCGAACAAGGGTGTTTTCGCCAAATCCCGAAGGGATTTTATGTGAAAACCGCGCCCGAAAACATACAATCCCTTCGGGATTTTTATCAAACAACCCATTTTCGTGCTATAAACATAGATTCC
>JANMME010000263.1:0-3989 GCA_031373015.1 Saprospiraceae bacterium | reverse complement strand
CACGATCCGTCCGCAGTCGATTGACTCGCAGACAAATCGGCGACGGCGTGTTGAACCAAAAGCCGAGCCGCATCAGTTCCGCAAAGTCGAATCGCTTGGTCCAGCGTTCCAACATCCACATCGGCAAGCTAAAGGCTCTCGCAAGATACGACAGGGGCTTCGTCGCCGGATCGGAAAATGTCGGGGCCGCCAATTGTCGGAAGCGGCCGGACGTCAGCGGCACGTTGTTGACCGACGGACCGTCCGCCGATTCCCCCGTCGTCATTCGAGCAATCCCGCGCAGCACGCCGTTCACGAAACCAACCCACTCGCGGCGGCCAAGCCACTTCGCCAACTCAACCGTTTCGTCGCAAGCCGCATGATCCGGGATGCCGTCACACAGCACGAGCTGATACGTTCCCAATCGCAACAACATCCACAATTCGCGCTCGACCTCTTGCCTCGGCCGCGAGACCGCCTTTTCGAGCAGCGCATCCAAAGTGGCCTTGCGACGCACCACGCCGAACGTCAAATCCATCGCCTGACGACGCTCTTGCGGAGTCAAGTTCGACCCGGCAAACGCCCGCTCCAAATGATCGGTGACAAAATCGGGGGAACTCACGGCCGCCAACAACGTCCCGAGCGCCACTTGGCGCGCCGTCTCACCGACCGGACCCTGCGGCTGCCCCGACGGCTCGTCGTATCGCTGATCTTCAGATCGCCGATCATCTCGTTGAGGCTGGTCGCGCGGCGGTCCGCGTCGCTCGTCTCTGTACGGCCCGCGCGGACGAAACCCGCCTCCGCCGCCCCCGCCACGAAAAGGCTCCTTCTCGAATCGTCGCCCACCAGAATCGCGACCGCCCCCGCCGCTACCACCATCAAATCGTTGATTCATTGCCGACCACTCAATCTTTCCAAGTCCGTGAAAAAGTTCGGATATGTCTTTGCCGTGCAACTCGGATTCGCAATCCGAATACCGGCAGCTTTCAGCCCGACCAGCGCCGACTTGCTCAAATCAATGATCGGAGCAAGTCGGCGAAGCCGACATATCCTGTTAATCCTGTACATCCTGTCAAAAAAAGAGCGGGACGCAAAATGCGCCCCGCTCTCAATACTGCTGTTTATCGTTTCTATTTGAACGACGAAAATATAAGGTAGAACGGTTTAGTCGAGCGATTGGTTGGCAACGTTGGCAGCACTCACCATCAGCTGATATTCCTGTGGCGTGAGTTGATCCATGACGAAATTGATCGGGTTGATCGGGTTGCCTTTGTAGTGTACTTCGTAGTGAAGGTGCGGGGCGGTTGAAAGCCCTGTGTCGCCGACTTCACCAATTTTATGGCCTTTTTTGACGTGCTCGCCTTGGCGCACCGTGATTTTACTCATGTGTCCATACAACGTTTCGTAGCCAAAGCCGTGGCTGATTTTCACGCAGTTGCCATAGCCCTGGTGCCAGCCGGTTTCTACAACTACACCGTCGCCGGGGGCTTGGATGTTGGTGCCGACACGGGCGGGAAAGTCAAGCCCGGCGTGGAATTTCCTGAATTTGTACACCGGGTGGATGCGATAGCCAAAACCGGAGAGCGTGCCGATGCTTTTCTGCAATTTGTCTTCGCGCACAGGCTTGATGCTAGGCAAAGAGGCCAACATTTTTTCCTGGTTGCGGGCCAGGTTCTGAATGGTGTCGAGCGATTTGCTCTGCAACGAAAGTTGACGGCTGAGGATGTCAATTTTTTCGAGGGCTTCTCCTACTGCGTTGCCACCAAATTCGAAGGCAGCAAGTTCAGGGTGCGCCTCGTGGCCGCCGACACCTGAGTTCCATACGTCCTGATCTATGGGATCCATGCCGAAAACGGTACGGTGAACGCTGGCATCGCGCTGTTGGACGTTGTTGAGCACTTTGGACATCACGTCCACTTGTGCGCTCATTTGCTTGTATTTGGATTCCATTTGGCTGATTTCGCGCATCAAATCTCCTTCACGCGGGGAAGGAAAGATGGTGTAGAAAACAGCGAGCATCGCAAGGGAGGTGATAAGCACGACGGAAAAGAATCCGAACGCTTTCCAGATGCGGGTTTTTAAGGGGACAACTACTTTTTCGTAGGTAAGGGTGTGAATGTTGTAAACAAATTTCTCTTTCCTGCCCATTTTGTTGTTGTTTGCCGAGGATATCAGTATAGATTCTGTGCCTCTAAAATTTACGAATCTTTCCGGCGGACGAAGGCGATATGATTAAAATCTCTGAATTCGCCGCTGATATTCCCGGTTCGGTGAGTCGGTCAATCGGCTCAAGGTCTGTTGAAGAGAGGCGCACAAATGTAGCGAAGCCTTTCTTCTTACAAAACTTTTTTGCAAATAATTTAAACTTTTCGTAGGTTAATGGGGGAAAACCCTAGGTTCTCTTGCAACAAAAATTGTCATTTATCTTGCGAAAGCATATAATTTGGGCTCTCGTTTTTTTACTTGACAGGTTTCTGAACACACTCGGTTTATTTAAGATTGTAGGGAGGGCAAACTAACAACACGCTGGGGGTCATTTCCAAATATTTTAGACTTTTTAACAAAAAGGCAGACACAATTGCCTCATTGTCAAAGCCTACCGTTTACTCAGCCGAAAGGTCCAGTATCATGATTTTTTGCCAAATTTTGGCGGAAAGCCCCTGAACGAGCAATTCGAGATCGTTCACGGCACTGAGTACCACGGTATCGTCTGTGTTTTGGGCAAAAAGGGCTGCGATCTTTGCATTGAGTGCGAGCAGTTCGGAGCAGTAATCCAAATAGCGCACAATTTGGTGGCGCGTGAGCGTGCGCTGTGGTGACGATTCGGTATCGGCAATTTTGTGCTTGGAGAGCAAAAAGGCGGGGTCTTTGGTCAGTTGGTGCATATCCACCACATGGGCAATGCTGCGTAGGCGGTGTAGGGCTTGCAGGGCAGACTGACGCTTGATACGAGCCTCCAGGTTGACTAGGAAAAAGATGGCTAAACCCAAGAAAATCAGTTCATTGATGGCTGATTCGGTCGTCTGCAAAAGGTGGAAAACACCACTTGCATCGAATTGAAAATGCCGTACAAGTTGTCCCAACGCCCATGCTACCAATCCTACAAGGAGTGCCGCAGCAGCCATTGCTACCAACCGAACGGGCCATATTGGCGGCTGTAGCCTACGCGCCAATTCCTCGGACTTGATTGATAGTTGGTTGAATTCCTTGCACACGCCCAGCAGCCCTGATTCAGGAAAACGTTCGGAAATTCGGTGCTCCAAACGATCCAGCGTTTTTAGGATTGCATCTGCCCGGAGGTTGGTGAACCGGCCTTCTTCTACATAGTCGCGGCCAAAGGGGAAGAGCCAATGAAGTAAGTTCATGTTTTTTTCCACTTGATGCCGCAACCAATGGCTTTGGTTTCCTTTACGGCCACGTCCTGCCCTTTCAGTAAGGCATCAACCGCGCTTTCAACATATTTTTCCTTAGCGAGGCTGGGTTCTTCGGAGTTGTCGTCAATGGCCCCGATGTAGCGCACCACGCGGTCTTTGTCGAGCACGTAGACATGAGGGGTGCGCGTTGCACCATAGTTTTTTGCCACTTCCTGAGTTTCGTCGTACAAATACGGGAAAGGGTATTTCTTCTTTTTTGCCAACTTTTTCATGTTGCCAAAACTGTCATCGGGCACTACATCTTTATCGTTGGAGCTAATGGCCACCACCGAAAACCCGAGTGGCGCATACTTTTTGTGCAGATCAATGATTCGCTGTTCGTAGGCTTTGGCATAAGGGCAGTGGTTGCAGGTAAAGACGACAATGTACCCCTTTGCATTTTTGATGCCCGCCAGCGAAACGTTTTTGCCATTCACGTTTTTGAGGTTGAAGTCTTGGGCGGTGTCGCCAACTTTGTAACCGCCGCCTGTGTCACCAAGGCTGAAGGACATGGCCATTGTTGCGGTTAAAAAGAGTGATAGTGCAAATGTTTTTTTCATGTTGCTTAAAATTTTGTTGGTGAAGCATTGAATTTTT
>JANMME010000256.1:0-3998 GCA_031373015.1 Saprospiraceae bacterium | reverse complement strand
TAGGAAAGTGCGCATGCCGCCGTTGTCTTTTATCCCGCCCACGGGCACTGCAATTACAAAATCGTTGTAATCAAGGCTGAACTTGATGAATTCGTAAAGTGAATCACAAACGGCAAGGTCGCCAATGACCAAAGCATTTGGTGGCACAGAAATGGTGTCGGGTGGGCTCTGCCGCTGGTTTTGCAAGTCAAAACCGATGATAATGCCCGTCCCAACGCTCGTATCGCAGCGCAGTTTGCTGATCTTAAAAGTGCCGTCCGTGGCGGTGAAACCTATCCATTTGGAATTGCCCAAAAGCACCTGTGCATAACCGTTTTTGATCGGCGCGCCCGAACAATCGAGCAAGCGACCGGTCACTTCAACGGTTGAAGTCCCACTGCTTGGAACAATAATATCCGGGGCGGCGGTTGCAACGTCGAATGGCCCCACACTTTCCGAATAAAGGACCTCCCCACAAGCATTCAACACTTCGAGGACAAAGGTTTCGCCCATAGGCACGCCGCCTTTGTAAAAACCGTTGGCGTTGGTAAGCGCATACCCTTTGGTTGAATCAGAAAGCATGGTGAGGCGCACTACCGCTCCGTTAAAGGGGTGCTGATCGTCCACCAAAAAAACTTTTCCTTTCAACTCTATGAGGTTGAACGCCGTGCTAAAACTCCAAAAAGTGAAGTGCTTTACGCGACCAACATATTCATTTCCAACACGTTGGGCGGTACCTTCCTCTATCCAACGGGCTTTAACCACATCATAGTGCCAAAGGGTGATCTCTGAAGGCGCAGTAGCAAATTGACCAGGAGCGATGGGCAAATGGATTTCCACTTCGCTGCCTGCGCGGATGCGCACTTCTTGTCCGGCTTGGCCCTGGAGTTCTACGCCGACCATGCCGTAATTGCCCAGGGTTTGTTGTTCGCCGGCCACGTTGATGCCGCGCAGATCGCCAGGCATACTCAGCGCAAAATCAGGCGAAGATGGGTCGAGCCGACGCGCAAAAATGCGTACCGTTCCGTTGTAGTCGTTACGGCGTTCGTCAGCGAAAGCGCCTGCCGGAAATACCAGCGTTGCGCCGCCAGGCAACTGAATAGTGCCTCCCGTTGCGCCATTCACCGTGCCGATTTGTTCTTTGCGAAGCAACTGGATCGTGACCGTTTGCATGGCGTCGCCTTCAACATAGTAGGCGCGGCTGAACTCGAAGAACCCGATTTTGGTGACCATCAATTTGGCGTCGTCGGAAGGAACGCGCATGGGATGAAGGCGGAAGACACCGTTTTCGTCGGTGGTGACGAGTTCGCCTTCCACGCGGACTTGCGCCCCGCTAATGGCTTGGCCGTCTTCGTCAATGACTCGGCCCGCAAAGGCGGCGTTGACGGATGGGCTGCTAGAGAAAAAACCGTCTTTGTTGCAGGCCACAAAGACACAGGCGAGTAACGCAAAGGGCAGTAAGAATTTCAAGTTATGCATGAAAAACAGGTATTAAGTTGAGTGATTGTGAATGCCAAGTTAACGACTTATTAGAGAAAGTTGGTGGGTGAAGGTGGGTAGAAATGCTAAGAAAGCCTTAAATTCAGGCTTTCTACGGGAGGGTTTTTAGGGGTTTACCCGCAATGGTGGGATGCGAGGTATTTTATTTTTTTACTTACTTTTGCACAAAATTTGGATTATGAAAGTTGTCACCCTCAAACTGCGCAGCCACTCCGAATGGGAGTTTGTATCTGATTTGCTTCGCCGCTTGCATATTCGCTTTGAGTGGAAAGAAGAAATATCTACCACTAAGAAGAACCTAAATGGTAAAGACCCCATCGCTGCCTTATACGGAAGTTGGCCCTCTGATAAATCAAGCGATGAATTGGCAGAGGACATTCGAGCCGCTCGAGTCAACCAAACCCGCGAAATCACCTTGTGAAATATTTACTTGATACCATTGGATGATCATGGTGACTGAGAATACGTCCGAATTCTCCCGAATTGATAGTATTCAACTCGAAAACTGGGTTTCTCGGTCCAATGAATAAAATATAGCCATGTTGGATACCCAGATCAACCCAAGAACCATCGGCGTCTTTGAGGGCGGCACGCCCGGCCCGCTCATCATCGTGATCGCGGCTTTGCATGGCAACGAGCCCGCTGGGGTTCGAGCCTTGGAGATGGTTTTTGATGCCTTGGAACACGAACGCCGCGATAAGCCTGACTTTCAATTTCGGGGAAGATTAGTAGGTTTGATCGGCAATTTGCAGGCCTTCCTAACCAGACAACGCTTTCTCGAGCGCGACCTCAACCGGATGTGGACGGAGGATTTTATCCAAGAAATAAGGGTTTCCAAACCCGAAGATTTAACCACAGAAAGCCGGGAAGTTCAACATCTTTTTGAGTCCATTGCTGCTGAATATCAATCTTCTACGGTAGAGGCTTCCGTCTTCCTCGATCTCCACACCACTTCTGCTGAGGGCGGCATTTTCAGCATCCCTACAGACGAAGGGGAGAGTCTTTTGCTCGCTCAGCACCTTGGCGCGCCCGCCATTGTCGGCTTGCAGGCAAGCATACCAGGCACCTTGCTGGGTTTTGCAACCCAGGGAGGCTTCTCCCTAAGCCCTAAACCCTCAACTCTAAACCCCATTTGCGTCGCCTTCGAGGCCGGCCAACACGAATCGCCCCTCGCCATCACACGCTCGGCTATTGCCATAGTACGCTGTTTGCGCGCCATGGAATCCATTTCTAATACTGATGTGGTGGCTTTTGAAGAAAACCTTGCCCTACCCGCTTTGACTTCCATACCGCCGGTGGTTCGTTTTCGCTATGCGCACAACATAAAGGAATCCGATGAATTCAAGATGCGGCCCGGGTATGCCAATTTTCAACCCATCTTGCAAGGCGAGCATCTTGCTGATGACGTACACGGCCCTGTACTTTCACCTGATAAAGGCTTGATTCTCATGCCCCTTTATCAGGCCAAAGGCTCGGACGGGTTTTTCATTGTGCGGTAATTTTCTTGTGTGAGGTTGGCCAAACTACTGGACATTTGTTAAAATTGAGACCTATAAGGTTTTTGAAAACCTTATAGGTCTGCGGCTAAAACAAAAATGCCCCGTAGTTTAGAAGATATCAAACTACTTTCCAAATTATCGCCAGCCTATCATCCCCGCAAGAGACGAGACAATCGGGCAACCAGAGCAGCCGGTTTACCGAGCGCGTGTGGCCTCCAAAGCGCAGTGTGTCGAGCACTTTTAGCAGCTCAAACGTTTGAGCATCCCAAATTTTTATGGTCCGGTCGCGGCTGGCCGTGGCAAAAAGCAAACCATCGGGCGAATAAACAAGGTGGTTGATCGTGTACCAGTGCGCGGGCTGTTCCGACAGCAAGGCACAGTCATTTTCCAAATCCCACACGCGCAACATGGCATCGCGCCCGCCGCTCAGGAGATGTTTCCCGTCAGGGGAATAAGCGATGGTGAAAACGGAGTTTTTGTGCGCGTTTTTTAGAACTCGTTTGACAGCGAGCGTTTCAGCATCCAGAAAGCAAACAGATTCGTCGCTGGAACCAACGGCGATCTCGTTCCTTTTTTTTGAAAATGCAAGGGATCTCAAGGCTTTATGCGAGAGTTGCAGGCTTTCGATGGTTCGGGCATTGGCCGCGTCCCAACGGGTTAGGAAACCATCGCCGCCTGCGCTGAAAAGCCATTTTCCGGTGGATTCCAGTGCATACACGCCTTTTTTGTGATGCTGCACATTGCGGGTGCCATCGGGCGATTCACGATCAATCCAGTGCAGTCCGCCGTTCATATTGCCTGCTACTATCCTGTTTCGGTCGGGAAGTGCACAGAGCGAAAAACACTGCGTCTCGACGGACGCCACAAGTTTGCCCGTCTCGGGATCATCCAAGTCCCACTCCACCACCCAACCATCGCCGCCCGCCGTCAGGAAATGGCGATCTGTGCGCCCCGGAGCGAGGGCGTAAAGTGCGGCGTTGTGGCCCGTGCAGGCGTGGATTTTTTCGATCTGGAGATTCA
>JANMME010000243.1:0-2970 GCA_031373015.1 Saprospiraceae bacterium | reverse complement strand
AGGCATGAGGGACACCTTGCTGATGGGCTCTTCTACCAAGATGGTTTCAACTACCTCGCGATAAACTGCTGGGACGTACTCAAACCTCTTGGAAGCCTCTTTGACGAGCACCTGCTCTTCAACTGTTTTATACACCGCAGGTACAACTTTGTACTGCATGTAGGAAGGTGTGACAACTACTTTCGATTTTTCAGATATTTCTTCTATCGTACAACGAATGTAACACGCGCCTGGCTCTGGGTTTGAAGGGTAATTTTGTGCTCGAAGGACACCTGTGGCAAAAAACGCAAGTAGCAAAAAAAATGTGGGAATCCGCATTGTTAAAATAGTGATTTAAAAACTGCTTGATTTGACGAATTTTATGCTTTCTTGGAGTTGTTTTACCCTTCCACCTAATACAAACGATGAAAAAACGAGCGCGTAAATCTACACACATTGAGATTTTTCAGTAGCGCACTCAGAAAAATCAATTCAAATTCCCGCTTTCCAAGCATAGTTGCAACACAGCCGCTCATTACTTGTTATGTCGTTTTACGCTCCTTTTTTATTGCAACACTCCATGACAAAAGCTTATGCCGCTCAAAGTGCCACTGCTCCGCTTGGCCCATTCACTTTCGAAAGAAGAACCGTAGGTCCAAACGACGTGCAGTTTGAAATTCTCTACTGTGGCGTTTGCCATTCCGACTTGCATCAGGTGCGCAACGAGTGGAAAGGCACCATTTACCCCATTGTCCCAGGACACGAGATCGTGGGGCGCGTCACCGCTGTAGGCGAGCAGGTGGCGAAATTTAAAACTGGCGATCTGGCGGCAGTAGGTTGTCTCGTAGACTCGTGCCGGAACTGCGACAACTGTAAAAGAGGGCTGGAACAATTCTGTCGGAACGGCTCTGTCGGCACCTATAACGGTAAGGACAAACATACGGGCGGCGTCACTTACGGTGGGTATTCCAAACAAATGGTCGTGGACGAATCATTTGCCCTACAGGTATCAGACAAACTGCCCATCGAAACGGTTGCGCCCCTGCTTTGTGCAGGCATTACCACCTATTCACCGTTGCGGCATTGGAAGGTAGGCAAAGGCCATCATTTGGCCGTGCTGGGCTTGGGCGGATTGGGACACATGGCAGTTAAATTCGCTGTTGCTTTTGGAGCGGAGGTCACGGTGCTAAGCACTTCTCCCCAAAAAGAAAAAGATGCCCTCAGTCTCGGTGCACATCATTTTGCATTGACCACAGACCCCGACCAACCAAAGGCATTGGCCAACAAATTCGACTTTATCATTGACACCGTTTCTGCCCCCCATGATTATAGCCAATACCTAAAATTGCTAAACACTGATGGCGTTATGATCTGCGTGGGTATTCCTCCAAAGCCTATAGAAATTGCAGGATTCAGTTTGCTCAACAACCGCCGCAGTATTGCCGGATCCTCCATTGGCGGACTACCAGAAACCCAAGAAATGTTGGATTACTGCGCCGAACATAACATTACATCCGACGTAGAAGTGATCGAGATGGCTTATATCAACGAGGCATACGAACGTATGCTGAAAGGGGATGTGAAGTATCGTTTTGTGATTGACATGGCTACGCTGTAAAAAAGATGAGGCCAAATAGCGAATGTAATTACAACCGGGCAAGTTTCTCCTGAAACCGCCGCTGCCCATTGCTGTCCCTCCCCACTACTACATAAATGCCTGCAGGCATGTCAGTCAAATCCAACAGGGCTGTGTTGTTTGAAAAATTGACTTCGGTGCTCAGGGCCATCCGGCCATCGGCCAGATAAGCCTGCACGGACATTTTCCCCTCAAATTCTGCTTCGATTTGCACCACGCAAGTGGTAGGGTTGGGGAAGATATTGAAGGCGGAAACACTGTCCTGTGTACTGGATTTGGTAAAATAATGCTCTGCAAATGCTAAAGCATCAGGGCCAATTTTCATACCGATCAAACGTCCGGGCATATCATCCATAGGCGCGTGGATACCCCCGTAAATCCTGGAAAGGCTACATTGGTCGGAAGCGTCACGATAGGTAGCCCATTGTAGGGTGATGTCTACGCTCGGTCCGTTTTCAAAAACGAGGTATTCGTTCTTTTTGCAGTAAAAAGTGCCCATTCCGCCGGGAAAATACGCATCGCCGGTCAATGCGGTGAGTAATTCGGCAGCAGCACGGCTGTAGGTAGAGTGCCCTGAAATATAGCCTGCAAAAGGCGGGGTTACAAAGGTTGGTCGCTGATAAGGCCACCAGCTTTTTGCCCGCACCCAACCCACACCCGCTACGTCTGTCTTGGGGTCGGTGATGAAATTGGGGCCTTTCCAGGCTTTTAGTTTCAACTCGCCAACGTATTGATTGGTAGTGCCTTGGAGCGGATCGCCAGCCTCTATAAGTTCAATATAACCTGGAATAAGCGGCAAGCCGCCCGGGTGGTAATTGGGCAAACTGGGGTCGCTGCTCTGCCCCAATTCCGCCATGCCGCGAATGGCGCTGATCGGTCGGGAAGCATCGTAGCGGCCTTTGATACTCCAGGCCGATATAGCAGCATCGTGCATGGCGCCGCCTAAAGCAAAGTAGCTCTTCACATCCCATTCGAGATTTTCGCACAAAGGTCCCATGCCGCGAATCCGGCGGGCTGCATTGGGCTGGTCGTTTACATAGTTTAAGATTTCAAACCAGTGTCCGGGAGGAGTGACAGAGCGCGGCCCGTCTGCCCAAAATTCGGCCAGTACCCGCATGTAATCCCCACGAGGGACAATTTGTGGGGTGTAAGGCTGCCCTGTTTTCGGATTTATTGACCGCCCGCTGCCCGAATCGCCGCCTTCAAAAAAATCATAAAAAGGGTGGTATCCAGCCCAATCGGCTGGGTAGGCCGTGTTGTTTCCAACCGAAGCCGGCGAGATATCCACCATTGCGCCGTCTGCCGGATCGAGCAAGCTGCTCCAAGCAGCTACTAGTGCGTTGTTCCATTTAAAG
>JANMME010000224.1:0-8947 GCA_031373015.1 Saprospiraceae bacterium | reverse complement strand
TTTTAAATTTTGCGGTTCTCCGGTTTTACATTTTCCTGTTTAATTTTCATTTTTCATCGAACCACCGCCATTTTCATTGGCAAACTCTGTCCTTCCGAGGTCTGCAGAAGATAGGTATAAAGCCCGGCAGGCCAGCTGCGCGTGTCAAACCGGGCTTCATCTTGAGCGGGAAGACTAATCGCTCGTTCGGCAATTTTTAGGCCCAGCTGGTTGTAAATCAATAGCGTAGCCTCGCCTGCGAGGCGCTTCGCGCTTTCCCAACGGATCACGGTTGACTCGGCGGCCGGGTTGGGTTCGTTTTGCCCAAGTCGGAAATCGCGCAATGGAAGGCTTACCGTGTATAGAAGGGTCGGGTCGGTGTATTCCACCCGCAGGTCGTCGAAATAAAAACCATCGCGGTCGTCGCCATTGTCAGAGCCGAGGATAAACTTCAGGTCAATTGTTTGGCCAATAAAGTCGGACAAGTCCATGCATTCTTCCACCCAATCACCTTGAAAACCGTCAAAAACCGGCTCGCCAAAGGGCTGTGCCCCATTTTTGCCCGGTTTAGTGAAACGCCCGCAGAGCGGCTGGTCGGTATTGCCAAAGGCGCGCACTTGTACAAAATCGTACTTGGGTTCAAGATCCCATTTTGCCCAAAAACGCAGTTGTGGGCTTTTGGCCGCTGCTGGGATACTCACGCCAGGATTAGTCAATTGTATATCTGAGTAAGCGTTGGATGCGTAATTGCCATTGGGCGAGTCTGTTATGCTGAAAGGGGCACTGACATACGTACTCTGGGTCTTTTGCCAGTCGCCGCTCCATTCATTCAGGCTGTTGCCGTCTTCGTTGTATACTTGGATGGTTTTGCCGCCGTAGAATTTGTGGAGGGTGTCGCTTTTGGAATAGCTGTTATTGGAATAGGTGAGTACAAACGAGAATTCGTCTCCCGCCTGTACCGTGGGTTGCAAGGTCACATCAAAGTCCAGCAACTTTGACTCGAATTGCGCCAAATCCCAAATATGCCCGTTGGGACTCACGCTGGCGATATTGGGTGTGAGTGGCGAAATGCTCACAGACAAGGGGCCATCCTCAAACCCGAATCGAGTAAGTTCTACCTGAATTTTTGGCGTAAGCGTGGAATAATAATGAGGGCTTTTGTCCACGACCTCCCCAAAGCGCAGGGCACAAAGCGCCATCTTTAGGTTTTGCCAAACGTTCTCGCGGTTTAGGTCGTCAATTTCGTTAGGCTGAGGCCAGAAGCCCGTAGTACCCACTTCGGGAGTGAATGATTTAATGCCGCCTTCCGCATACATCCAATCGTCGGAACTGCCGTTCACATTATAGCCTACCGTTTCAACGGTTGTGCCTGTCCTATAGTGGTTTTCGCGGGTAAAAAGCTTGGCGAAAATGGCCAGCGAAGGCTCTGCCAATTGGTTGCTGTAGGCCCATGGGTATATGAACAAGTTGCCTGAGGTGTGGTAGTTCAGTGTAAAAACGAAATCGTGCGCCCGCACAAAATCGCGCATGGTACGGGTTTCAGGTTCGGAGAAAGGACTGGGGCCACGGTAGGTACCACTGGTAGAATCGGGGGAAGAGCCATTGTTGTCATTGCCCCAGAAATGGCCGTAGTTGCGGTTAAGGTCCACTCCGAATGAGCCGCCGCCATTGTTGCGTCGGTTTTTGCGCCAGTAGCCCCCCCCTTGGGGGTCAGTGGTTTCGTTGTAAACATAGCCATCGGGATTTACACAGGGTACGAAGTAAAGTTCCTCGTTGTTCAGGATGTACTGCAGCTCCGGGTCGGTGGCGTAATTTTCGAGCAGGTACCACATAAAGAAAAGCATTTCGCTTGCGCTGTTGGGTTCGCGGGCATGGTGTAAGGCCGTATAGAGTACCTCTGGCTCTGGCTCATCGCTGTCGGCGTTGTCAGATATTTTGACATATTGGATCTTACGGCCTTCCCAGGTTGCGATGGTGTCGCTTGCATCTGCCCGTGCAGTAATAAGGTTTGGGAATTTAGCCCGCATGTCGTCCAGCACCGCCATCATCTGATTGAGCGTGTGGTAGCCGCCCATGCTGCCGTAAGTGTAGTTGGTGGGGGTAGGGTAAGGGGTCACACCAGCACCCGCGCAATTCCCGCCGCGATCAGTCGCGCTGGGGTTTTGCAACCGCTCCAGGTAATCTTTTTTTAGGTCGTCAATCCAGATTTTGGTCTGAAAACCAGCATTTTGCACCAGCAGTATTTCTGTCGCAGAAAGGTCGGCCACTAGCGAACGGCCCGGCGTATGTAGGCCGTGATCGGTTTCGATGCCAAGTCGGGCCAGGGCGACGATGTCTTTTCCTGCGAGGCTGATTTCCACACGGGAGTATTTTTCAGGGGTTTGGGCAAAGGTTCCTACGGAATGACAAAGCAGGAGTAGAGAGAGGAAGCCCGCCTTCGCAAATAAATTTGCTACGGCGGGTAAAAAGGAGAAGTATTTCATGTTTAGAAAGAAATTTTGGGCAAAATTAAACCACTTAAAACGGCGGGCGTTTTTTTTGCGGGTTTTGGCAAGTGTGGGCGAAAAATGGGAACGCGGATTTCGCGGATGAGGCGGATTTTCGCGGATCGGTAAGGGAACGTGATTTTCGATTTTTTCAAAATCAGCGTACATCCGTGCAAATCAGCGAAATCCGCGTTGTAGTTTTGCTCGTCGTTTTTAGCACAATCACCTGATTTTCAATTTTTTTGAACCTATGAAATTCGTCTCCGAAGAAGTAATTGACACCATCATTGATGCTCTGGAAGCGTATTCAGATGAGCAATACGAAAAGCAAATGGAAGCCTTTTCGGAGGCGCAACCCGTCATCTTCGCTTGGCTTTTCAGCGAAGAATTCGAACTGCTCAACGAGGATGAGAAAGGCTATTTGCAATACCTCGCCCTCATTGCCTGGAAATCTATCGTAGAAGTGAATGGCCCGATTGCAGCGGTTTCAGAAGATGAAATTGGCGAGGCAGAAGAAAACAACTATGAACTATTGGAGGCTTCGACGGCCAAAAAATTCCGCGACCGCCTCGATCCGTTTTTTGAAGGGTCTCCGCAAGAAGACCTGCTCGCCTTTGCCGAAGAAGCCGTGCTCGAAAGCGAAGATGACCCCGAATCTCTAGTCAGCAAAGAAGGCCGCGAGCCGATATTTATCGCGCTTAAGACGATTGTGGATGTGCTGACGAGTGAATGAGTATTTGGTTATCTGGGGATTCGGTTATTTGTTGTGCCCGAGCTTGGCAACCGTATTCTCTCCAAAGAAAGGCATGAATGCCAAACTCGGGCACAACAAATAACCGAATCCCCAAATCCACAAATAAACAAATCCCCAAATCCACAAATAAACACGAACCATGTCTCTCACCACTGCCACCGCTAAACTCGACCGCAACGGTTTCCTAGACCTCGAAGTAGATCCCACGCTCGACCTCGTGGCCGAAATCAACCGACTTAAGCGGGAGAAAAACGCCGTCATACTCGCCCACTATTATCAAGAATCTGAAATCCAGGATGTGGCCGATTTTATTGGTGACTCGCTTGGTCTTTCTCAAAAAGCAGCCAAAACGGAGGCCGATATCATCGTTTTTGCGGGCGTACATTTCATGGCCGAGACGGCAAAAATGCTTAGCCCCCATAAAAAAGTCCTCCTGCCCGACCTCAAAGCTGGTTGCTCCTTGGCCGATTCCTGCTCGCCCCCGCTGTTCAAAAAATTCAAAGAAAAATACCCAGACCATATCGTGGTCAGTTACATCAACTGTACCGCCGAACTCAAAACCCTCACCGACATCTGCTGCACCAGCACCAATGCCGTGGCGGTCATCGAGAGCATCCCGAAAGACCAGCCCATCATCTTCGCGCCCGACAAAAACCTCGGCGCCTACTTGATCAAAAAGACCGGGCGCGACATGGTGCTCTGGAACGGAGCCTGCATGGTACATGAAATATTCAGCCACGAACGCATCGTCAAACTCCGGCAGCGGCATCCCAACGCCAAATTCATCGCCCACCCTGAATGTGAGGCCCATATCCTTGAAATGGCGGATTATATCGGCTCCACCACGGGCCTTTTGAAGTACACGATGAATGATTCTGCCACCGAGTTTATCGTAGCCACGGAAGCAGGTATCTTGCACCAAATGGAGAAATCCAGTCCGCACAAAACCTTTATCCCGGCGCCTCCAGAGAACAATTGCGCCTGCAACGAGTGCCCCCACATGAAGCGCAACACCCTTGAAAAACTCTACCTCTGCATGGAGTATGAATTGCCTGAAATCATACTTCCCGATTGGGTAATCAAACAAGGTCGCGCCTCCATTGACCGTATGTTGGAAATATCTGAAAAAGCCGGGTTGGTAGTGGCTTAATTCAGCCTATTGCCAAAATCCGACAAACACTCCCACAGAATCTTCGTTTTTTTGCATCCGCAAAAAGCTTGACTATTTGGTATTAGCACAACCAAATCGCGTGTTACTTCGTAAATCTATACGCCTTCCCCTGGTCCAAGTGGACGCCCTTTTTCGATTCATCTTTACTGAAGTGGTGACACGGTTTCTTGCCGTGCCACCACTCCTGCATTTACAATCAAAAATCAACTAATCAGCGTGCAAAAACTTAAACATTCCCGCTTGCTCCCCATTACCGGACTACTTCTTGGGATGCTGGTCTGGCTCGCCAATAATGGCAATCCCCCTGGTGGCAGAACGGCAGCACCCTTTGACAACAACTGCAACGGTTGCCATAATGGTGGCAATTTCAATGGTAATATCACGGTCACAGGATTTCCGGCTACTGCTGATCCCAATGTGGTTTACGATATCAACGTCACCATGACGGTCACTGCTGGAAATCCCGTAAAAGCGGGCGTGGAACTGGTAGTTGTAGCCGATGCAAACAATGCCAACTGTGGGGACCTAATTGAAGGCGTGCCAGAACTCGGTACTGAATTCTTCAATACCAGAGAGTACTTAGAACATCGCAATGGAAAAAACTTTGTCGGAGGCGTGGTCTCCTGGGATTTCCAATGGAAGGCCCCGCCGAGCATGCAAGGCAGCACGGTAAAAGTGTATTATATCGTCAACATGGTCAACAATAACGGTGGCAGTGGCGGCGATAACCCTGTTTGGGACAATTTGCAATTTAATTTCGCTGGCCCGCCTCCGCTTGTTGCCACGATTACCAACACCGTGAACCCTACTTGCAACGGCGGCAACAACGGCAGTGCCACGGTCGAAGCCACAGGCGGGACACCACCTTATACTTACCTCTGGTCTGGGGGTGGCCAAACTACCCAAACGGCCATCAACCTTACGGCAGGGACTTACACCGTCACGGTGACTGCTACAGGAGGAACCACCGCCACCGTTTCAACCACACTCACCCAGCCTCCTGTGCTGACGCTCAGCACCAGCGTGATGGGCAGTGTCACCTGCATCACTTCGGCTACCGCTACCGCTACTGTCGGAGGAGGCACGCCCGGCTATACCTATCTTTGGTCTGATGGTCAAACGACCAAGACCGCCACTTTTGATCAGATCGGTACCTACTCGATCATAACTACCGATGCCAATGGTTGTACCAAAGCGGGTTCGGTGAGCATCACGGGCAACACCACGCCGCCTATTGCCAATGCCGGGCCGAGTGGAGTGATAACTTGTACGGTCCAACAGCTCCAGCTCAATGGGGCAGGCTCGTCCACCGGAGCCAGTATCGCTTATTTGTGGACGGCTTCGAATGGCGGCAATATCGTTTCAGGCGGCACCACGCTTACCCCAACGGTGAATGCTTGTGGCACTTATACCCTTAAAGTGACGAATAACGCCAATGGCTGCACCGCAACTGCTTCTACTACAGTGACTTGCAACACCGCCCAACCCAACGCCTCTGCCTTGGGCGGCACGATTACTTGTTCCAGCCCCAACGTTACGCTTATGGGAATGTCCACTACCCCCGGGGTTACCTATCGTTGGATCGGACCAGGCATCACACCCAACAATCAAGACCAGCAAAACCCGGTAGTAAACCAAACAGGAACCTACACCCTCACTGTAACGAATCCGGACAACGGGTGCACCAAAATCGCTACAGCCACGGTTACGGCAAACACGACCCCACCCACGGCCATCGCTTCGGTTTCGGGACAATTGACTTGCACGATTACCTCCGTCCAATTGAACTTGACCACCAACGCGCCCAACCCTATTTTTGGATGGACGGGCCCCGGTGGATTCAATTCCAATATTGCCAATCCCAATGCTTCGGCCCCAGGGAATTATTTCGGAACAGTAACCGATCCTGCCAACGGTTGCCAAGGTTTTGATACCATAACTGTGCTGCAAAACATCGCTCCACCGGGCGCGTCGGCCTCTGCGGATGGCCAGATCAATTGTGTGAACGATACGGTTCAACTTTTCGGCAACTCTCCTCTAGCACCTAACGTGGCGTATGGCTGGACAGGACTAAATTTTAGTTCCAGCCTCCAAAATCCGCTCACAGACACTGCCGGAACATACACGCTCACGGTTACGGGAAATGTAAACGGCTGTACTTCCAGCGCCCTGGTTACGGTGGCTCAAAACTTCGTCGCACCTTTCGACAGCATCGTTGCTCCGGGGAATTTGAATTGCAACAATGCCAGCCTTCAACTCAATGGCACACCTTCCTCGCAAGGCCCAATATTTGACTATCTCTGGACGGTCAAAAACGGCGGGCACATCGTTTCCGGCGATACCACACTCACGCCTGTTGTGGACAGCACTGGGAAATATTTTTTGACCGTGATCAACATTGACAATGGTTGCACTGCCGTAGATAGCGTTGTTGTCAACCAATCGCCCCCAGTCACAGCGGCCATTACAGCATCTTCCAATGTGAGTTGCAATGGCGGCAGCAATGGGTCTGCAACGGCAGCTGGCGGCGGCGGCAATGGTGTTTTTACCTTCAACTGGAGCAATGGCGATACGATTGCAACGACTACAGGTTTAACAGCGGGAACCTACATCGTATCTATAACCGATGGGGAAAATTGTACCGCCTCAGCCTCCATAATGATCTCGCAGCCTGACCCGCTTTTAGCCAATGCTTCCGCCACTGGCGAAACCTCCAACAATGCGAATGATGGTACCGCTACCGCCAATCCTACCGGCGGTACAGCAGGCTACACTTATAATTGGAGCAATAGCGGCACGACCCAGACCATCACAAACCTTGCACCGGGAAGTTACACGGTCAATGTTGCCGATGCAAATGGCTGTACTGCTGTGCAAACGGTCACGGTCAATGCTTTTGGATGCACCCTGCAGGCTTCTTCTTCTTCCACCAATGTTACTTGCAATGGGGCTAACAACGGCACCGCTACTGTCACACTCACGGGTGCAGCCAATCCAGTTTCTTATCTTTGGTCAAATGGGGCAACGACCCAAAGTGTCAACAATTTAGCGCCAGGCACCTATACCGTTGGCATTTTAGATGGGAACAACTGCCCAGCGGTGCTCAGCATCAGCATCGGAGAACCACCTGTCCTTTCGGCCAATGCTTCGGCGACGGGTGTGACCGCAAACGGCGCAAGTGACGGTACGGCCACCGCCAACCCAGCGGGCGGGACGCCCAATTACACTTATGCTTGGAGCAATAGCGCAACGACCCAAATCATCACCGGACTCGCGCCGGGTACTTATACCGTGGTGGTCATGGATGCAAATGGCTGTACAAGCCAACAAACAGTAAACGTACCGGCATTCAACTGTGCCCTATCAGCTGGGATTACCTCCGTCAACGTCCTTTGTTTTGGTGCGGCGGATGGTCAAGCCACCATTGCGGTCAACGGTGGGGCTTTGCCGTACACTTTTCTTTGGAGCAATGGAGCCACTACGCAAACGGCGACCAATTTATCTGCGGGAACCTATACCGTATCGGCAACGGATGCAGCAGGGTGCGCCATCACCCAATCGGTTAGCATTACGCAACCTGCACAGCTAGTGGCTACGGTACTTGATGTGCAAAACGTGCTTTGCCCACATGACACGAATGGAGGGGTAACAATAGCCGTGAATGGCGGCATGGAGCCATACGCCCTCGAATGGCCTGGCGGAAACCCAGGTAACTTAGGGGTAGGCTCTTACACGGTGTCCATAACAGATGCAAACGGCTGTGCCACCACTGTTTCGTTCAACATTGTAGCCACAGATAGCGAGGCGCCTTCTTTGACCTGTCCTAATAACATTCAGGTTTGTGGCGAAACCTTTGTAAATTATGGTGCTCCATCAGTTGCAGACAATTGTGGGGTTGAAGTGCCCCCCATCGTAATATCTGGCCCACAGAGTGGCTCGATGTTCAGTGTAGGCACAACGAACATCGTTTATCAAGCAACCGATGTTTCGGGCAATACAGGCACTTGTTCGTTCTCGATTGTAGTACATGACCTGCCAAGTGTTTCAATTGACAATGTTTCCAACGACATGAACGGGCAGGGCCTTGGTTCGATTTCCATCACAGTAGAAGGCAATGGAGGCTTTAGCTATACCTGGAGCAAGGACGGACAAACCTTTTCCACGGAGGAAGATTTGACAGGTTTGAATGCTGGCGTTTATTCCCTAGTCGTTACGGATATCAACGGTTGCACTTCAATACACACACCTATCACCATCACCAATACGGTGGGCACAAGCGAACCGGGCATGACCGGTTCAGTCAGGCTTTGGCCCAATCCGGCGCAATCAGCCATTCAGTTGGAAATCATTGATTTGGATGTAATTGCTGCCTGTCTCGTGGACTTGCGCGGCGGCTTGGTGCAGGAGGTTCGGCCATCGGAACTTTCGGGTGAAATTGATATTCAGCCATTGCCTGAAGGCATGTATTGTTTGAAAATAAACGCAGCGAACGGAAAGGTTTTGAGCCTTAAGTTTATGAAGCGATGAAGTGATGAAGTGATGAAGTGATGAAGTGAT
>JANMME010000208.1:0-1996 GCA_031373015.1 Saprospiraceae bacterium | reverse complement strand
CGCGCCCCGTCCCCATAATTCCGGTCACCACACCATAGACAGCGCTCACACCAGCCAATTCGAGCAGCACTTGAGGGGCATTTGTGGACTGCCGCTGGGTTCCACGGCCTCCAAAACCCCCGTAGCCATCATGCTCAATTTGCTCGGCGAGCAGGGCCACAAAGGCCCCGTGCGCTACGAGGGTGTGGAGGAATGCCTCGCGCTTGAAGGCGTAAACATCCATCTTTATGGCAAAGCACTCACTTCGCCGTTCCGAAAAATGGGCCATGTCAGCATCACCGCAAATACTGTGGCAGAAGCCATGAAAAAAACGAACTTTGTGAAGGAAAAGTTGAAGGTTTGTGCGGTGTGAGCGATTAGGAGTAGTGCCAAAAGTCAAAAGCTGTGAATGCTCGATTTTTAAACCAAATCATGTTTAGTCTTCGCGAAATTCAACTTCCCGAAAGTTTAGAACTTTCGGGAAGTTCGAGATTGCACCGACTTTTGACACAACAGCGTGACCTAATGGTCTGATGGCTCAGCACAAATTCCGATCACCAATTACCAGTCCACCAATTACTATTTATCCAATCACCAATAACATGGTATCCATCATAATGGGCTCTGACTCCGATCTGCCGGTCATGCAAAAGGCAGCAGATATTCTCACCGAACTCGAAGTTCCGTTCGAGATGACCATCGTGTCGGCGCACCGCACCCCGGCGCGGATGTTCGAGTTTGCCAACGGGGCACACGAACGGGGCATCCGGGTTGTCATTGCCGGAGCGGGCGGGGCGGCGCATTTGCCGGGCATGGTAGCAGCCATTTCACCTTTGCCCGTCATTGGCGTTCCCGTCAAATCCTCGAACTCGATTGATGGCTGGGACAGCATTCTATCCATCCTCCAAATGCCAGAAGGTGTGCCCGTGGCCACCGTAGCGCTCAATGCCGCGCGAAATGCCGGTATTTTGGCGGCGCAAATGCTGGCCACCAGCGACCCCGCCCTTTTGCAGCGCATTATACAGTTCAAAAAATCTTTGGAAATGAAAGTATTGGAAAAAGCAAAGGCAATGGAAGTGAAATTGGAATATTGAGATATTTTTACCCGCCGTAGCCATTGCGTAGGAGGGAGGATATTATTGCCGACTCAAATTTGCCTATCCACCAATAACCAATTCATTGCTCCAATATCTTAATATCCCAATATCCCAATACTCACACCCTTTATGTCGCAAAAACATCGCCGCCGAAAGAATCTGAAGAAGGGCTTGCCGCCCGGATCGCTCGTGTACACCGGCCACCGGGAAGATTCTCCTGCCAAGGTGATCAGCCTTGCGTATTCCGACACTGGTTTTGAAGAAAAACAGGGATATGTCGCCTATTTCATTCAAGGGAAAAGTGGCATCTTATGGACTGATGTGTGTGGATTGACTGAGACAAAGCTGATTGAACAAATTGGCACTGACCACCAAATCCACCCGCTCGCCCTCGAAGACGTGCTGGACACGCAGCAGCGATCCAAACTGGAAGAGTTTGATAACGGCCTGTTTTTCATTGTGCATAATTTAAAAGTTGACAGCAAGGCACTGGAAATTCACAGCGAGCAGATTGCACTTTTTATAGGGAAAAACTTCCTTGTATCTTTTCAAGAAGATCCAGACGACACGCTCGCGCCCGTGCGCAAGCGCTGCGAAGACGGCATCGGGCGGCTGCGAAAAAAAGGCTCTGACTATCTCGCTTATGCCTTGCTCGATTTGGTGGTGGACAGCTACTACTCCGTGCTCGACGAGCTCGAAACGCAGGCCTTGGAAGTTGAAAGTAGCCTTCACAGCAATGGAGCGCTCCAGGTAACCAAAGCCCGAATGTTTGCCCTGAAACGGATTTTCAATGAATTCCGCCACCGCCTGATACCGCTCCGCGAAGCCGTCACCAGACTCTACCGAACGGAGAGCGATTTGGTAGAGGAAAGCACCCGTCTTTACCTCCGCGACTTGGTAGATCATGTGGCACAAATCCT
>JANMME010000203.1:0-1903 GCA_031373015.1 Saprospiraceae bacterium | reverse complement strand
CCTCTATCAAACAAATTGACAAAATAGACCGCATCTGTAAAACGGCATTGGAGGACGGCAAACGCCTCATGGTGTTGTACAACGAAGAACTCATTGACCAAATCAACGACCCCGCGGCCATAGCATATAAAGTGCGCCGCGCTTTGGCCAGTCGCGAGGATTACATTGTCACATCAGAGCAGCCTAAAAGTGAACAACTCTTTGTCTCTCACGACCTTTTGTACAAATACACCCCCGATGCTGTCACCAAACTCCATGTGGATGTGAACATTGTGGACGACGACGTGCTGGTGCTGGAAAAAGCCCGCACTACCATGCAGTTTGCCAATTCAAACTTTAAGCTCAACTCAGAGGGCAAATACACTTGTTCGTGGGAAGTGGAGAAAATGTCGAAATCGAAGTTCAATGTGGTCAACCCAGACGATATCGTAGCCGAGCACGGCGCCGATTGTTTCAGGATGTTCGAGATGTTCCTCGGGCCAATTACCGACGCAAAGCCTTGGAATACAAAGGGTATTTCGGGCGTGAGCGGCTTTTTGCGCAAATTTTGGAGCATGTTTTTTGATGGGGAAAACTTCCGGGTCACCGACGAAGTACCCACTCGCGACGAACTTCGCATCCTCCACACCTGCATCAAAAAAGTGACCGACGACATTGAGCGGATGAGCATGAACACCTGCGTCAGCCACTTCATGATCGCCACGAACGATCTCCGCAGTGTCAAATGCGCCAAACGGGCAGTGCTGGAGTCCTTGGTCGTGCTTATTGCGCCCTTTGGCCCGCATATTGCGGAGGAGCTTTGGCATCGGCTCGGGCACAGCGCCACCGTTTGCGACGCTGCCTGGCCGATCCACAACGAAGAAAACCTCAAAACCGATACCGTAACCTACCCGGTCCAGATCAACGGAAAACTCCGCGCCAACATCGAACTTCCATCTGGCATCACTGCGCAAGAAGCCGAAAGGGCAGCACTGGATTTGGAACTCGTACAAAAATGGTTGGAAGGGAACACGCCCAAAAAGGTCGTTTTTGTGCCTGGCAGGATGATCAATGTGGTGGTGTGAGTGTCTGTACCGGCGGCTTTAGCCGCAGGATGTGTAGTAAATCCACGCAGGATACCCACAATTATTCTTCAGCGGTAGCGAAACAACCAAGGAAGAGAGCGAAGAGGTCAAGTTGATTTAGAATCATAAGAAAAGTGTTCTTTTTGAAAAACGGCTGTACTTTTGTATAAAATTAATGCACATGAGCACTCTCTCAATCCGTTTCGACGACGACATCGTTCAAAAATTTCGACAGGCCAGCGAGTCGGAAAAGGCTCGTTGGGAAGAGGCTTTCAATTTATGGTGGCGGGTTTATTTCATCCCCGACCCATTGCAAAAACTGGATGTTGTCACCACTTATTTCCGGAACAAAGCCAGTGAGCGGGGTTTGACGCAGGAAAATTTGGATGAAATCCTGACAGATGACAACGATTAATCGAGTCGTTTTTGATTGCAATGTCCTCGTCAGTGCCTTGATTCGAGACGATACTCCACCGGGGCAAGCGTTCGACCGAGCAAGAAAACATTGCCAAATCGTTACGTCTGAATCCTGTCTTGAAGAATTACGTCGCACTTTGTACAAAGAAAAACTCGCCCGATATTTTTCTCGCGACGAAGCCGACCTTTTTCTCGAGGTCTTTCGATCTGCTGCTATCATTGTTGAGCCAAAAGATAGCATTCAGGAATGTCGGGACGCAAAAGACGACAAATATCTTGAAGCAGGGGTTTCTGCGGGAGCTGATTGCATTGTTTCCGGCGACCCGGATTTGCTCGTACTCCATCCATTCCGAGGGATTTTGATTCTTTCTCCACACGACTTTTTGGGTTGTCCGCTTTGAGGCTTCGTTTTTCTGTTAAAC
>JANMME010000194.1:0-2410 GCA_031373015.1 Saprospiraceae bacterium | reverse complement strand
ACGATGGGGCTGCTGTTTTCTTTTCTCGGAACAAACTTCGCCCAAACCGACACGATTTTTCCGCCCCTCACCATCGGCGAATGGCAGGAGCACCTACCCTGGCAGCGTTCGAGATACGTCACCCAAAGTAGCGAAAAAGTTTATTATGCTACCGAGTGGGCCGTGGTGGAAATAGACAAGGTCGACCGTTCTTCACGCTTCATTACGAAGGTGGAAGGCCTCAGCGATGTGGGCATGAACCTATTGCGTTACAACGCCGCAGCCAAAGTCTTGATACTTGCTTATACCAATAGCAATCTCGACCTTTATTACCCTGCTGATCGCTCGGTGGTCAACCTGCCCATCATTCAAAAGAACCCCAACATTGTGGGTGACCGGCAGATATACAATGTCTTTTTTGACGGTAAAATCGCTTATTTCGCTTGTGGCTTTGGGATTTTTAAGTTCGACCTCGAAAATGCTGAAGCCGAGTACACGGTGTTTACCAACATACCTGTCCGTTCCTTTGACATTTACAACGGCTACCTCTGGGCGGGCACCGAAGACGGCCTGTTTCGCCTCCCTGAAAACGACGAAAACCCCGCTGATTTTAGCCGTTGGGAAGAAGTGAGCGAAACAATTGGCTTTCCTGCGAACATCTCTTACAACGCTCTGTGTGTTTGGGATGGAAAACTTTGGATGGGCGCAGCCAAAAAACTCCTGCATTTTGATGGCACTACCGTCACTGAAATTGCCAGCCACCCCGAACGTTCCGTCAAATACCTCAGCTCAGAAGGCCCGGGGATGATGATTGGCTGGAGCGACGACAACAACTATGGCTATGGCACGGTCGAATACGCCGAGACCAACGGCCAGCGCAATGAAATCCACTGGACTTGCGACGCAGCGTTCCCACTTTATGGCATCGAAGACGGGGCCAAAAAATTCTGGTTTGCCGATTTGAACGACCAGTTTCGGCACTACGACGCAAACACCAACCAATGTGATAAATTCTCTTTCAATTCCCCCTATACGCATCGGAGCTCGGAAATCGCATTTGGCAGCGAGGGCACAACTTATGTAGCAACCCCCGGCCCCAAGACAGACCTTGGCGTGATAGGTTATAGAGACGGGGTCTTTTCCTATAAAAATGGCCACTGGGATCGGTGGTCCGAGAAGACTACGCCAGCCATAGTAGACTCTGCAGAAAGCTATAAGGATATGTGGCGGATAGCCCCGCACCCCTCGGAAGATAAGGTTTATGTGGGAAGCTGGGTGGGCGGGATGCTTCAATTCACCGATGGCGAATATGAGAAAAAATTCACAAAGTCCAATTCTAAGCTTCAAGGACCTGGGGGGGCGACCGAAAAACGCACCGTCATTGGCGGCCTTGCATTCGATCAAGACAACAACCTCTGGATAAGCAATTTCGGCGCAAGTGCTCCCATTGCAGTGCTGAAACCCGATGGCACGATAAGCAATTTCACCGGCTCGCCGGCCAACAGCATACTACAGGTTGTCATAGACCAAAATGGATACAAATGGTTTGTAATCGCTTTCGGTGCAGGCATATTGGTGTATGATTCCGGGACAGACCTGGACAGCCCTTCGGACGACCGCTATCGCGTCATTACCACGGCCAACAGCGTGCTGCCAACCAATTTCATCAATTGCATCACCGTTGACCTGGATGGAGACGTGTGGGTGGGCACCCAGCAAGGAGCCGTGAGTTTTGAGTGTGGGGCCAATGTGTTCGATGAAGATTGCAAAGGCCGACGCCGCATTGTTAATGTGGACGGCTTCAACGGTTATTTGCTCGAAACAGAAGACGTGAGAGCCATTGCTGTAGACGGTGCAAACCAAAAATGGTTTGGCACTTCCAATGGTGTGTTTGTTCAATCGCCCGATGCACTCACCCAGGTGGCGCGTTTTACAAACACCAACAGTCCGCTTTTCGATAACGCCATTACCGACATTGCTGTAAATCCAGTCACCGGGGAAGCTTGGATCGGCACAGAAAAGGGAGTAATTTCCCTCCGTGCAGGAGCAACAGAAGGTGGGCGGGTCAACCGGCCCACTGCCTACGCTTACCCAAACCCTGTGCAGCCCGGTTATGATGGTCCCATTGCGGTTTATGGCCTTGCCCGCGATGCCAACGTCAAAATAACCGACGCCGCCGGGCATCTCGTGTATGAAGGCAAGGCATTGGGCGGCCAAGCGGTTTGGAACGGGCACGATTATCTTGGCAGACGGGCTGCTTCAGGAGTTTACCTGATTTTCGCCACCAGCGAATCCAATTTTGACCAGCCCGATGCCATTGTCACGAAAGTGGTAATATTGAATTAGTGTAACTAGTTAGAATGGAACACGGATGACACGGATGAGACACAGATTTGCACAGAGTTTTGTGCAATCATCTAAAAATCTGTGC
>JANMME010000138.1:0-2146 GCA_031373015.1 Saprospiraceae bacterium | reverse complement strand
ACGGACGGTAATGTTTCGCAAGCGATAGCTGCTCGTGACCGGGACGATGGCACTTCCCTGGCTGTTGCCAAAACACGCCATCGCAAATTACAACGATGTGGGAATTATGTAACAAATTTCTAAAATTGTGTAACTTTTGTGAAAATAGGCGAGCAACCTTTGACCTAGGCTAGGGCAATTCCATTCAAAATCAAATAATTGTACCGCCATTTCATTGTTTAATAATGAAAAAAACTTCAAAATGTGAAAACAACCGATTTAAAATTCAAATCAAATAGAATGAATCACAAGGCAAATGGCGTACACATCCCAAATACAGATGCAGATTTGACGGATGTTGAACTGCTTAAAATTCTTTTGAAGGTCAGGAACGGAAATTTCTCTGTTCGACTACATGGTGGTAAAGAAGGTGTAAGAAAAGATATTTGCGAGGTTATAAATGAAATTATAGACCTGAATGAAAGAATGGTATTTGAGTTTGGGAAAGTTGGAACCAGTATTGGCAAGCAAGGAAAGCTAACGAACAGGGTAACGCTTGATGGGGCAAGGGGGTCATGGGGCACATATAATTCCCCCCAAAAACTGAACAACAAATTAAGGTGGAAAAAGTCGTATTTTTCACCATTAAAAACTTGTCATTATGAAGCGTCAGCGGCGGAATTTTCCCGCAAAATTTAAAGCAAAAGTGGCCCTTGAGGCGGCCAAAGAAAGCCAAACATTGGCGGAGTTATCTGCCAAACATGAAGTTCATGCGAACATGATCTCCACTTGGAAGAAGACATTGAGCGATCGGGCCGAAGAAATTTTTGAGGCACAGCGCGGCCGCCGAGGCGAGCCGGATGGGGAGTTGACCGACCGGCTGTACCAACAAATCGGGCAGTTGCAAATGGAATTGTCGTGGCTTAAAAAAAAGTTGGGGACGTAAGTGCCCAGACCCGTTTGGGTTGGATTGACAGCCGTTGTTCTTTGTCGTTGCGCCGTCAGTGTTCGCTCTTGGAAGTGGCTCGCAGCACTTATTACTACCAGCCCTGCCAAGAAAGCGCACAGAACCTGTTGCTGATGCGCCTGTTGGATGAGCAATACACGCGAACGCCTTTTTATGGTGTGCCTCGCATGACGGCTCACCTGCGGCGCATGGAACATCAAGTCAATCCAAAACGAATCAGTCGGCTGATGCACTTGATGGGGCTGGAAGCGATTTACCCGCGAAAAAACCTGTCAAAAATGGCTGTTGGTCACAAAATATACCCTTATTTGTTGCGCAGGGTAAAGATCGTGGCGCCCAATCAGGTATGGTCAACCGACATCACTTACGTCCGAATGCTGAATGGTTTTTTGTACCTGTGTGCCATTATTGATTGGTTTAGCCGACGGGTACTGGCATGGCGGCTATCCAATACATTGGATACGGCATTCTGTGTCGAAGCGCTCGAAGATGCACTCGGCGGCGGGCACCGCCCACTGATCTTTAACACGGACCAGGGTAGCCAGTTTACCTCCGATGCTTTTACGGGCATACTATTGCAAAACCAAATCAAGATCAGTATGGACGGCAGAGGACGAGCATTGGATAACATCTTTGTCGAGCGGCTATGGCGCACCGTTAAATATGAGCACATCTTCCTCCATGAGTACGAAAATGGCAAAGAACTTCATGCAGGCTTGAGCGAGTACTTCCGCTTTTACAACGAGGAACGCCTGCACCAATCCCTCCATTACCACACACCAAAAGAGGTGTTTGAAAATCCAAAATTAATCATACCTTAGCACAGCCAACACACACAGGGTTCATTGCAGGAGGACGGCTTATCGCTGTCCTTCGCTCTGAACAAGTTTAGTTTCTTTGATTTTTTTCCACCTTAATTTCACCTGTTTGGTGGTCGGAAAATGGGGGTAAGTATATCATTCAATTGCCTATTCATATTATATTTTGTTTTTATTTCTGAGAACGTTACGCTTCACGAATTTGCGACGCTTAGGAGGCATTTTCGGGAAGCGATTGTTCGATGAGTTATTATCTGCTTTTTAAAAAGGCTGGGATTAAAAATGAGAGTGCGGACAACACAAACAACCCCAAAACTCCAAATCCTAATCTCCAACGTACGGAATCTCCCCTATCAACGAAAAAACAAATCAACCTCTTATC
>JANMME010000131.1:0-3427 GCA_031373015.1 Saprospiraceae bacterium | reverse complement strand
TCACAGCCACCATTGGTGGAGGCTATTATAGACTGCACCGTGCCGGGTTGATTGTAGACCTGACCCGCAATCATCACGGACTCGCCCGGGCAAAAGGCAAGCGTTTGTGCACGGGTGGGCTGTGGGCGGAATTCCAAAGTGTAAGTCACAAGGGTATCGCAGCCGCTATTGGTTGAAGCAACAACCGCTTGCACCGTGCCCGGTTGATCGTAGGTGTTCCCTCCGATCATGACCGTTTCACCTGGGCAAAAAGCAATGGTAGCAGCACGGGTTGGCTGGGGGCGTTCGATCAAAGTATACGTCACCAATGTGTCGCAACCACCCGTGGTAGAGGAGACTGTGGCCTGTACAATACCGGGCTGTGAATAGGATTCACCACCAATCATAACCGATTCACCGAGGCAAAAAGCAATCGTATGTGCAGCAGTAGGTTGCGCCCAGGATTTCAACACAATAGAAAATAAGGTGTCGCAGCTGCTTGTTGTAGAGATCACCGTGTCGGTGATCGTGGCTGGAGCGGTATACTGAATACCGTTGTGCGTATAGGTCTCACCAGCACATAGGCCAATGACCTTGATCTCCGTGTTAAACGGTGAAAGCGTCAGATTGTATCTGAAGATAGTATCGCAACCGTTCAGGCTCTGCACGGTATCTAAGACCAGTTTTGGTGCATAATGGTTTACGCCACCAATATTGATGGATTTGTTTGGGCAAAGTGGAATCGTATGCGATATGGTAGGAGCAGCATTCGGGCTGAATGTCTGGCTCAGCAGGTTGAGGGGAAGTGGGGCGGTGAGCAGCGAAGCGGTCTGAATCCAGCTGGATTCACCGGCCTCTATTAAAAGGTTGTTTGCTGTAAAATTAGATGATTGAATGTTGGCATCCTGGGGGCAATTAGCTTCTATATGACCATTCGCATTCGTCTTCACCAGCAGGATGTCGCTGTTGCCATTGGCACTTTTGCTGCGCGTGTCTCCTACGGCAATAAAGCCTCCATCAGGAGTTTGCACGGCCTTCAACAAGCGGTCGGCGGCTACACCTCCGTAGTTGTAAGACCATAGCAAGTTGCCGTTTGCGTCAATTTTGGCCAGCAAAGCATCTCCCTGAGGCGTGTTGCTATTATCGTAAGGCACCAACAAGAACCCTCCATCATTTACTTTTTCGATGCGGCTACGAATGTTGTCATTGTTGCGAAAGTAGACTTTTGACCAAAGAACGTCCCCGCTTGTTCGGTTGATCTTTTGCACCCAGACCTTGACGTCTGTACCCGTTAGGGCAGACCAAGTGTGGTCTGCAATTACGAGGTTGCCGTCTTGGGTAGGCTGTTGATAAGATAGCGCTTCCGTCCCGCCGCCTGCGTAGATCTTGGTACTCAACAAATTGCCTGTGGCTAAGTCAATACGCACAAAAGCCCCCTCGCCATTTGCGCCACCGCTGGCATAAACAACGTTTTCGTCAATGTAATTGGAAAGCAAAAGGTTGCCGATACCCGTAGCGTATGTGCGGCTCCACAAAGTGTTGCCGTATTGATCCAAACGGAGAAAAACCGAGTTGGGGGCGGTATCAAAATAAAAGACAGAGTGGCCTGAGACGACAACCCCTCCCCCAGCAACCGGAACTATACTGCGGGCAATATCATCGTGATCGGCATCTCCTATCGTTTTGCTCCAGAGCACAGAGCCGGTTGCATCTACTTTTACGATGAAAATGTCGGCATTGCCCGCGCCAAAACTGCGCGTTTCGCCTGCGGCTAAAAAGCCACCATCGGGCGTTGCCACTACGCAATGGAAAGCATCTGCTTGAGCAGCGCCGAACCGTTTTTGCCACACGGCATTGCCCGAGGCATCCAGACGAACCAAAAGTGCGTCTTGGTTTCCGCTGGTACTTGTAACTTGGCCCGCCACGACAAAACCATTGTCAGCTACCGCGACCCAATTTGCGGTCTCGTTGCCTGGCCCCCCCAAAGTTTTTTGAAAAGTGGTTTGGCTAAAAGCCATGAGCCAGTGCAGGCACAACGCCAACACAAGCAGTTTTCTCGTACGCTTTGCTGCCATGAGTAAGAAGATCGGATTGGTGAACTACTATTGCCACCCCTTTAGCCGTTGTGCCCTTCTTGAGTTTCAAAAATTCCCGTTTGCATTCAAACAGAAAAAGAAGATCCTCACACAAGCTTAAAGAGTTGCCTTCTGCAATTGTATCCCCCAAATGTACTACGACAGCTAACTTGTCAATAGCGAATGCCATGAATTGTCTTCAATCCGTAAATTTTTTCGACGAAAGTACCCTTTTAGTGGTAAGAATGGGTAGGACAGATCATAAATCCGTGTCTCATCCGTGTCATCCGTGTTCCATTGGATCACGGATGACACAGATGAGATACAGATTTATGTAGATGTTTTAAGGTGTAAGTGGGCATTGTGCCTATTTTTTAATCCAGATATCGCTTTGTTAGCCCTTCGTAGTTGTCAATCCGCCTGTCGCGGAAGAATGGCCAGATGCGCCGAACCGCTTCCGTGCGACTTTTGTCTATATCCAGCACCACATTTTCTTCCTGGTTCGAGCCTGCCTGAAACAATACCTCTCCCTGCGGGCCGGCCACAAAACTTTGCCCCCAAAATTGGATGCCACCTGTCACGCCCGTCCAATCGGGCTCTTGCCCTACCCTATTCACTGTAATAACGGGCAGGCCGTTCGCCACCGCATGGCCACGCTGAATGGTCTGCCATGCACCATGCTGACGGCTCTTTTCATCCTGATCGTCTGTGCTTTCCCAGCCAATTGCGGTAGGATATATGAGTAATTCTGCACCGGCCAATGCCATGAGCCTTGCCGCTTCGGGATACCATTGGTCCCAGCAGACGAGTACACCGAGTTTCCCCACAGAAGTCTGAATTGGGTGAAAACCCAGGTCTCCGGGCGTGAAATAGAACTTTTCATAGTAAGCAGGGTCATCAGGAATGTGCATTTTGCGGTATTTGCCAGCAATACCCCCATCTTTTTCAAACACGACCGCTGTGTTGTGATACAACCCCGGCGCCCTTTTTTCAAACAGGGAAGTCACCAGCACTACACCATGCTTTTTTGCAGCAGCGGCAAACACCTCGGTATCAGGGCCCGGGATCGGTGTGGCGAGATCGAACATGCCTGTTTCTTCCGCCTGGCAGAAATAGATGCCACAATGAAGTTCTTGAAGCACTACCAACACAGCCCCTTTGGCTACGCACTCGGCTATACCATCGAGAGACTTCTTTATGTTAGATTGTTTGTCTGTGGTGCAAGATTGCTGTACGAAACCTACTTTCATGTTTATGAAGTGATGGAGTGATGGAGTAATAAAGTGATGGGTGATGGGGTGATGAAGTGATGGGTGATGAAGTGATGGGTGATGAAGTGATGGGGCGATAGCGGGCTAAGCAATAGCCCGATC
>JANMME010000249.1:0-11244 GCA_031373015.1 Saprospiraceae bacterium | reverse complement strand
GTTTTTGAAGCATGAGCGACTGAGCAGTAATTTTTTTAACCAAAACCTGATTTTTTATGAAAAAACTGTTCTTCACTTCGCTCCTTTTTTGCGCCTTTTTCTCGAGGCTATTTGCCCTTACCGACATCTGCGATGTCAGCGTCGGCCCCGACAGCAGGGCCGCTTCTTTTGCGAATGGCGACCATGTTACGGTCACGATGGGCTTTACTACGGATGAAGCGGCTGGTGTCCGCATCTTTGCCCGTCCCTATACCGCAGGGAATCTGACGCCTGGTTACGGAGGCAATCCCTCTCCGCTTTACACCGGTTCAGGCACTGCCACCGTGTGGTTTACCGTCCTGTCTGGAAATGCAGTCGTGGACGAAATCCGCATCGAAGTCTTTGCTGCCGACAATGTGACCTTGCTGCGCCGGTTCTGGATTAAGGGGCGTTTCCGCTTTGGTGACGCGGGCGCGAATTCGTTTACCCACTCGGCCGACCCGGCACTTGCCTCGCTTTTGTTGGGCGATAACATTACCACCTCTTTCCAGTACAACGTGAGTTACCCTGGCGGGGTGCGCATATTCATTCGCCCTTTCACCAATGGCGCATTGACGCCGGGTTATTCTGCCAGCGGATCGGGCGTTTATACGGGCCTTGGATCTAGCAGTAGCACTTTCAGCATCAATTCTGGCAAAAACGTTCATGTGGACGCACTTCGCGTCAAGATCGTTGATGCCACACAATCGGTTGATGTTGACGAGTTTTTCGTCCCTGTCAACTGGTATTTCAGTACCGTGGCCATCACGGATATTGTGCCACAAGTAGGCAATTTCCCCTACAACAACGACGACCGCCAAATGGACTTCAACTATTCCACAACCGAAGCTGGCGGCGTGCGCATTTTCCCGCGCCCATGGACGAACGGGGCATTGACGCCCAACTACGCAGCCTCTGGATCGCCCATTTACAATGCCTTCGGCTCAGCGAGCAGCACGTTCACTATCACTGCTAGCGACCAGCGCGTTGACCATGTCCGTTTCAATGTGACCAATGCCGACCAAACGGAAACGCTCCTGCAACTTTGGTCGCCAGTGGAATACACCTTTGGCAATTTTCTGGTGGAAAATATCCAACGCTGCCCTGCCGCTCCGGTTCGTTTGGAACATGGCGAGCGTGTCAACATTCACTGGGACTATTACAATGACGAAGGGCAGGACACCAGGGTATTTGTGCGGCCATTTACAAATGGTTCGCTCAGCCCTGGCTATGGAGCCTCTGGCTCGCCCCTGTATCCAGTAGGTGGTGGCAATGGCAATGATTTTTTCACCATAAACGCTGGCGATGTATTGGTAGATCAATTGCGTTTTCAAGTCACCGATGCCAATCAATCGGCCATTTTGGCCGAGTATTTTATTCCGGTCCACTATGAGTTCGGCAACCCGACTTCACCGGTTGTGGAACAAGCCAATGTGCTGGCAACGATGTCTGTTTTTCCCAATCCAGTGGTGGAGCAGGCAAATGTTTCCATTACCTTGAAAGAGCGCAGCAAAGTGCAAGTGTATGTGCTGGACCTTGCTGGCCAGCTCGTTTCGCGCTTGGCAGAGCGTGTTGTAACGGCAGATACCCCCGAGATTTTCCAATTGAACGCGACTGGGCTATCCAACGGCACTTACTTCGTTATAGCTGAAGGCGAGCATTTCCGAGAAACTCAGAAATTGGTGCTGGCCAGATAAATATAACCCAAAGTTCAAACCAAACCAACCAAGCGACCGGACGGCATCATGCCGTTCGGTCGCTTTTTTTATCCAAATAGTGAAACACGTTCGCCTCCCCAGCTTCGCAAAGCGTTTTTAAAACCAGCTTTTTAAGTAGAAAATCAGTTTTTATACCCCCTAAAAAAGTCTTATAAATTACTGACAATCAATATTTTATTAAAAATATCCGTCAAAACCGGGAAAAATCCGCCGGGCGACCAAGCACTGTTTGCTGTCCTATGCCCCCCTAGGGCACCGCTTGACCTTTGTCATGCAATTCGGAGAAAAAAACACCGAAAGCAAGGACAACATGAAAAGCACATTCTCCCTTCCCGCAGCCTCCAAGAACATCCTTTCTGACAATATAACTGGTCTCGACCTCATCGGTGCTTGCATCACCGGGCTCGACTTGATTGGGGCTTGAGCCATACCCAGTAGTCGTATCCAATGAAACGAACATAACACGGGCAGCTAAGGTCGCCAGCCAAATTTCATCAATCAAACATTACAATGAGAAACGTTCAAACACACAACACCCCCACAAGCCTTTCGTCAGATTGGGGTAAAACAGACCAAAATCTGTTACGGCCAAGGTGCGAAACCGAATCCATGCGGCAACTCAGCTGTGATGTGGTATTCGGATCCCCCTCAGCAGATTGCATGGGCACCGGCATTTGCCGCATCACAGCTCGCTCAAATGGCAGCCCATCTGTCGCCGAACGAAAACGGAATTGCCGAAGTACTGTAGGCCTGTTTTTCCCGATTGAAGGCGGGAGGGGCGTGTCGTTGGTACTAACACGCGCATTGCTCTGTACCCAACTTTACAAAACCCATCTACGGCATGGCTTTTTGACCTTGGAAAGTCCATGTCAGTTGTCAAAGGACATAGCCAAAACACTTGGGCTGAAAATCCGTGAATTGCCCATTGGAATATATCCCGTTCAAGAGAACAGAGTCTTTTTACGCATTGATTTCAAATGACAAGAACAAGTTACAAGTGGAAAGTTACAAGTGGAAAGCTACAACTTGATACTTGATACTATAAAAACATCATCATCAGTCATTTTTAAATTTTGTCAACATGAACAGTATCAACCCGCGAAGGGTCCCCAAGGGGATGCTTCTTACCGCTATTTTCCTGTTGGGGTTTCTGTGTTTTTCAAGCAACACGGGGCAAGCCCAAACCTTGCAACCGCCGCCGTCGGCACTGAACTGGAAATCCTCAGAAGACGTGACTAATATCCTGCTCGCGCAGGTGACGGTGCTCAACCAGCAAATACCCGGCATTTCTGAGGGTACCCCGCTCCACGACAACACCCTGCGGAGGGTAGCCTATTTTAAGGCCATTGTTCTGGAAATCAGCAAAGGTGCTACCGTGGCGCAGGCATTGGAACTTTCGATCCCTGCTGCTGCCACCCTTGGCTTTGAAAAAGAAGCCTCCTATACTCCGAAAATTTTGCTAAAAGCACTGCACACCGAAACAAGGGTCATGTTGACCAACTGATTTCTGGATCGAAGCCTCCCCCACTTCGTTTCTAAACCATTGGTTTTCAAACACGCAAAAAATACAATCAACGCGCTTACACACTGTGACATTTCCGATTTTTTTATTCTTCAACGATTATCCTCGCATGAAAAAGAGCAACTTTAATATCATTTTGTCCATGGCCTTTTGGTGGACGTTCGCCTGCGCTCATTTGGTTGCGCAAACGACCGTTAACATGGCTAACATTGGGTTTACAGGCAACTTCAAGATTGGCTTGCAAGCACCTTGTTATTTCGACTTCAACGACTGGGGCGGCCCAGCAGCCAATTACAACAATGGCGCAAACGCCACGGTAACGTTTTTGCCTTCTAACCCCGCTACGCACCGAATCCAGATTCGTTTCACTTCCTTCGGTTTGGAGGCGGGATACGATGCGTTTTACATTTACAATGCTGACGTAGTTGACCTTGCGCGAAAAGTACCCGGGCCAGAAGGGCCTACCTTTTCCGGGTTTGCAGGGGCAAACTGGCAAACCGTCAGCCCCGGCACGGTGACGGCCAATAAAGGTATTGCTGCGGTAGGCGCCAACCCGATGGAGGCGCTGACCTTTGAATTCCGGTCAGACAATGCCATCAGCACAGCAGGATGGACAGCAATCGTGAGCCAGATACCCATCATCAACTGCAACATGACAGCCCCTGGCAACCAGACGGTGTTCACCGGGGCTGGTTCAACATCCTGTTTTGCCAATGTGACCACTTTTTTGCCTACTTTTTTGCCCGTAGGTTCCAATGCTGGCTTCCAACTGCAATATCGCATCAATGGCGGCACGGCAACCGTGGTGAACGACCCTGTGACGACCACCATTCCTACGCCTGTGGGCACCAACGTGGTGATGTGGGAACTGGTTGATCCTTGTGGAGCTGGCATCATCGCCTCAGCATTACAATTGATTACTGTCAAGGATGACACCAAACCTGTAATCAACTGCCCTGGCAGTTTTACACTTAGCCTCCAGCCAGGTGCCTGCGAGACCAATAATTACAACTACCAGGTGACCTGCTCGGACAATTGTTCGTTCACACTAACAGGTCAGGTAAATCACCCGATAGACTTTAACAACGGCCAAGCGGGAATCATGTTCGACGTGACCAATTTAGGGGCCAATTCCCTGACCATTTCCCAATTCGGCCCCTCACTTGATATAGGAACCTGGCCTATGAAGGTGTACTATACCACTAACACGGGCTCTTTCTCCGGCTTGGAGAATAACCCTGCTGCATGGACCTTGGCTGGTACCGGGAACATAACATCTGTTAATACGCTTGTCGGCACACCCGTACCTGGCTTTGGCATAACAGTGCCACCAGGGCAAACAAGAGGCATTTATATTACAAGCAGTGTTGGCGGCCCTATCAATTATACGGACGGCGTTCGACAGTTTGCCGATGGCAACCTACGCGTGTCTTCCAGTCCAGGTGCAGGCAAAGCCTATCCTTTTGGGACGACTTTCCCGAACAAATCCTACAACGGTTTTGTAAAATATTCGACCCTAGGCACCGATGCTGCTGAACAAATAAGCGGTGTCCCATCCGGAGGGGTTTACAGCGTTGCCAATAGCCCTATTGTCAATGTATTCAAATGCACAGATGCCTCAGGCAATACGGCAACGTGTTCCTTTACAGTGACTGTGGTGGACTATCCAAATGCAGTCCTTGGATTGGTCTGCAATGACTTTGTGCAGGTGGCGCTGGGGCCTGATTGCACTGCGACTTTAAATGCTGACCAAGTCTTGGAAGGCGGCCCATACAAATGCTACGACATTTATGTAGTGGAGCTGGATAAGTTACCTCCCTTTGGCAACGGCCCTTGGGTGCCCGCCGTGCTAGGCCCCTCCGATGTGGGTAAAACTTACCGGGTGCGGATAACCGATTCTGAAACCGGCAACAGATGTACCGGCGACATCAAAGTGGTGGATAATCTGGCCCCGCCGATTGACTGTACCCCTTCGCCCATCACTTTGCCTTGCAATTTCTCGACCGACCCGCTTTTCTCCAATTTAGTAAAAATGACCTTGCGTTTTAAAACGCAAAACTTGCCCGTCAATGTGAGTGATTTCCAAACCAAGGAATTCACCATACCCGTCAATCTGCCCATGAATGCAGCGGTGAATGATGTGGATGTGCGCGTAAAAATATCGGGGGATGCCTTTAACAACAACCTCCGAATCCAGGCAGTAAGCCCATCCGGCACCGTGGTGACGCTCGCAGATCAAGTTACAGGTTGCGCCCCTGCCCCGCTTTTTGTGCAATTTGATGATGAAGGCTTGCCTTTTATGACCTGTCAAAATTATTCTACCGATCAATGCGCCATCATCCCATTCGGTGTTGGCTTGCTGAGCAGCTTCGATAACGAAGACGCAAACGGCAACTGGAAGATTCGTGTGAGCGACCTGAATGGCTTCTTAGATGTTTCTACCATTGAAAAACTAGAGCTTGTCATTACTATGACTGGTGTATTCGGCGCAGGATTACCCAATGGGTTGTCCCCAAACCAAGTAACCCAGAATGGCTTCCAAAGCTACCTCGTGCCTGCCGGCTTGCTTGACCCCTGCTCGAACGTAACCTTAACGTACACGGACCAAACAACCCCTCAAGATTGTGTTACCGGCCTGAGCGCCATCATTCAACGACGCTGGAGCGCCAAAGACGGTAGTGGAAACATGTCCACTTGCTTTCAACAAATTGAAAGGCTACGGCCTACGCTTAGAGATGTCTCCCTACCGCCTGACTATGATGGCATTGATCCACCCAAGATCGTGTTCGATTGCAATGATCCATATCCTACTGCCGACTGGATTGAAAGCCAAGGGCTACAAGGCTACCCTTACGTATTTAACCAGCAAGATGGCTGCAACACCATCCACTCGGAGTATGAAGACAAGGCCGTCTGGACTTGCGATGGAGCCTATAACATAAACCGCACATGGTCTATCATAGACCATTGCACCGGGCAATTTATCCAGCATATCCAGATCATCCGGATCATTGATCAAACAGGGCCGACTTTCCTGGGCATACCAGCAGACATTGTGGAGACCACAAACCCTTATGATTGCTGTAGCAGCATGGAACTGCCCGATATTTTGGTAAAGGACGATTGCTCACGGGTCAGCAACGTGCAAGCGCTTATCATCACCAAAGACCCTTATACCGGGTTGACAACCAGCATAATACCCGTGACGGGCGGGCTGTTCAATTTCCCCGGCAACCCGGCAAACGATCCCGACACCCTGGCATCGTTCGAACTCACGCCCTGTATTCCCGTGGGTGTCCACATCGTGCGGTACATTGCGCAAGATGCCTGTGGCAACACCAACAGCCTGGAATTTACCCTAAGGGTAGTGGACCACTCCCCGCCTGTGGCTGCCTGCGACGAAACGACCGTAGTGGCCATTGGTAAAGACGATCCGGACGATTGCTATTATGCCAACTTTGCCAATTGCGAATTCGCCGGGGTTACCTGGGTGCGCGCTGCCACCTTCGATGATGGGTCCTATGACGAGTGCAGCAACGTCAAGTTCACCATCCGACGGTCTCAGCCTTACAGCGATTGCATCAAGGCTCTTGATCATTCTCCCTGCAATGGCAATGCAGGAGGGCTCAGCGAATTCGACCTTGCTACCGTTGAATCGGACTCTATAAAGTTTTACTGCTGTGAAGTCGGCACAGAATTGAAGGTCATCTTGAGGGTCTATCAAGTTAACCCTGACGGCAGTATCTCTCTTGATGCGGACGGAGACCCTATCTACAACGAATGTGAGGTTATGGTCCAAGTCCAAGACAAGTTAAGGCCCATTTGCGACGCCCCCTTTAACGTCACGGTCAATTGTGAAAACTTTGACCCAAGCCTTTGGACCTATAGCAAACCAAACGTTTACGACAACTGCTGCCTTGACACCTCCTACCATTATCAGGGGCAAAAGGGCTTGACGCACTCAGTCAGTTACAACAACTTTGACACGATATGCAACAAGGGCACCATCGTGCGCAGCTTCAAGGTGTATGATTGTCATGGAAACAGCTCGCAATGTACCCAGCGCATTGTGGTCAACTACGAGCAGGATTATTTTGTCAAATTCCCAGACGATGCCATCGTATATACCTGCGACGGAACGGGGATGTTTGGCGAGCCTAAATTTTATGGAGAAGATTGTGAACTTTTAGGGGTGAGTTTTGTGGATCAAATATTTACGGTTGTGCCCGATGCGTGCTACAAGATCGAGCGTACCTGGACAATCATCAACTGGTGTACTTACAACCCGAACTTGCCCTGCGTCGAGGTGCCGAACCCAAACCCCCATACAAACACAAACCATGTCAGTAACCTGCCTGGACCTACTGTTTCGGCTCCCGGCACTCCTTATCCTTGGGCGCCAACGGTGGTGAAGGTGAATCCGGGCGACCAAGTGGCGACCAATTACAGTGAATTCTGGCGGCAAAATGCGAACTGTTACAAGTACAAACAGATCATCAAAATCATTGATACACAGCCGCCTATAATAGTATGTCCGCCCAGTTCGCAAGAATTTTGTGACTTGACGACCAATGATCCGCAACTCTGGAATGAAAGCTATTGGTGGGACCTCCGTAGCCAATCGCACGACCTCTGCGAAGCGTCCGTTGATTTGAGCATTTCGGGCACCGATTTCTGCTCTGGATCCAACCTGAACATTCGTTACCTACTCTTTCTCGACACGGATGGCGACGGAAGCATGGAAACGGTGGTCAGTAGCACCAACCCGCCCGCTACAGGAACGGTGAATTACGGAAACTTAAATACGCCCAATTTCTCAGGCGGCACTCCGCGTCAATTCGACAAGCGGAGCGTAGGAGCCAACCAGAAGTACCGCTTCGCCTTGCAAACCACGGTGAGTGGCACAAGCCTCGGCGCCTCCGTGCGCTGGAACACACCTGGTTCGCCTGCCACTTATGTTGTGCCCGACTTGCCTTATGGCACGCACAAAATAAAGTGGATTGCTTCTGATGGTTGCGGCAACGAGAGCGTTTGCGAGTACACCTTCACGGTGAAAGATTGCAAGCCGCCCAACATCGTGTGCCTCAATGGCTTGACAGCAAATATGATGCCGACAGGCATAATTTCACTCTATGCCAGCGACTTCCTGCTCCAAGCATCCGACAACTGCACACCAGCCGATGACCTGGTTTTCGCGCTCAGAAAATGTAGCAACGGCACGGCAGGATTTCCAGTTGACGGCAGCGGGAATCCGGCGATTAGCCTCATATTTGATTGCACGGAAGTTGGCACCCAGTGCGTACGACTCTGGGCACAAGACACCTACGGCAATGCTGACTATTGCGAAACCTTTATCATTGTGCAAGACAATATAGGCAACTGCGGAGCAGGATCTGCCACTGTAGCAGGCCTTTTAAAAACGGAGATGAGCGAAGGCTTAGAAGAAACGGACGTGGAACTCTCCGGCCCTACATTCAACCTGTTTGATCTAACAGACCAAGGTGGCCAGTACTCGTTTAGCAATGCGGTGCCAATGCATGCCGATTACACCATCACGCCCAGCAAGGACGATAATCCGCTCAACGGCGTGACAACGTATGACCTCGTGCTGATCAGCAAGCACATCCTTGGAGTGGAACCATTCAACACTCCTTACAAGATAATTGCCGCCGATGCAAACAAGTCAGGAAGCATCACCACATTCGACATTGTGGAACTGCGCAAACTTATCCTCGGCATCTACGCCGATTTGCCTTCCAACGATAGCTGGCGTTTTGTGGACAAGTCCTTCGTATTCCCCAACGATGCGAACCCCTTCCAGACGGCTTTCCCTGAAAGCAAAACGGTGGCGGACATACAGGCAAATGCCATGGAGGACAACTTCGTAGCCATCAAAGTGGGCGATGTCAATGCTTCAGCGGTTGCCAACTCTCTCATGAGCGTGGATGAGCGCACAAGCAGTACCCTGCTTTTTGATGTGGAAGACCGCACTGTGAAATCTGGGGAAGTTTTTGAAGTAAAATTCAAGGCAGCAGATAAGGTTGCTGGTTACCAGTTCACCTTGAATTACAGCGACTTGGACCTGGTTGACATACTATCAGGCCCTGGCATGAAAGCTGACAACTTCGCCATATTTGGTACTGAAAATGCCCTAACCACTTCTTTCAATGGGGCACAGCAAGGGGAGTTCACTTTGAAGTTCAAGGCTTCCAAAGCAGGCGAACTAAACAAGATGATCCGTGTGTCAAGCCGTATCACGAAGGCAGAAGGCTACCAAATCAACCAGTCTACCGATCAGCCCGTCACCAAACTGGATGTCGCGCTCCGCTTCAACGGCAAAGAAGGCAGTACCATCAGTGGGGTGGGTTTTGAGCTGTACCAAAATCAGCCCAACCCATTTGTGAATCGCACACTGGTAGGCTTTCACCTGCCTGAAGCCGCCACCGCTACGCTTTCCGTGTTCGATCAGTCAGGCCGTATGCTGCTCCGTCAAAAAGGTGATTTCTCTAAAGGCTACAATACCATTCCGCTAGAGAAAGCCCTGCTAAATACAACGGGCACACTGTTCTATACGCTGGAAACGGCTACCCACAGTGCGACGAAAACGATGATACAGGCGAAATAGATAAGATATTAGGAAATTGAGATATTGGGATATTGAGCAACCGAATCATTTTGTAAATATCCTAATATCTCAATTTCTGAATATCTAAAATTCAAATTGACGAAAAGTTGCTCTTTTCTGTAGTCGTGGGCGCTCCAAAAAGTTGGAGCGCTCATAGCTAACCTGAAAACAGCATCGAATTTATACGACAATACCAAAGGCAGATTTTTAATCCAATGGCCAAGGGCTACTTACTACCCCTTCCCTTCAGGCCACACTTAGATTCGCTGGATGCTTTAATCTTCCTTCCGTTCTAATCCCGGTCCAATCTCGTGAAAGGTGGTCAGGCAGCAAAAGTGCTGTCTGGCCATTTTTTTACAGAAGTTTTTTTTGACAGGATTTACAGGATAAACAGGATTCAAAACCTCTCTTAATCCTGTTTATCCTGTAAATCCTGTCAAAAAACTCCTGTCAAAAACTTAATCACCTCCTGCACCACCACCTTGTCCTGCATCCTATGCCCAAAACCTTCCGTCTGCAAAAACCGGCATCCCCAGGATTCGGCGATAGCAAGACCTTCAGACACTGGTGCCACCTCGTCGTCCAGATCGTGCAAGACAAAACCTTCTATATCTGAAAGTTCGCCGGCCTTTTTTCGGACTGAATATTCCTCTATCGAAAGCCCGCTTCGGCGTTCAATGTGTCGGTACAAGGCTTGAAGCACGGTTTCATTCACCCCTAAGATACGCCCAAAATCGCGGATGACGCGGGTGGATTCTGCAAATGCGGCAAGTACTGCCATTTTCTGAGGGCGTTTTACCTCCAAGAGCGTAAGGCTCATCACTGCCGCTGCCCCCCCCAGAGAATGTCCTACAATGGCATAAGGAACGCCGTTTTCTGCAATATGCTTTTTAACTATACGGCTGTATAAAAGCACATTAAGCAACTTTCCGTCAGAATGGCCGCTCGCGGGGGCGTCAAAAGCCTGTACCCGAAACCCGGCTTTGATAGCAGCACGGATATACTTGCGCCAACGCGCCGCATTGGATTCCCAACCATGAAGAAAAAGGATGGTTTGAGCGTCTGGGTTTGAGGATTCCCAAAGATAGTTGCGGATTGTAAGCCCTTCTGCACGAAAAGTGGAATGGATCGCTGTTGCCAAAAACTCACGGTCTTTTTCGCGCACCGCCAGTTTTTTGGGTGTACAGAAAATGCGAAAAGCCACACGCCCCGCCAGACGGGGAGATACTGCCGCGAGCGCATTGAGCATCTTGCCTAAGCGACGGATCATTTTTTTTGTCATTACGTCATTATTCGTCACTGGGTCATTATTCGTCATTGGGTCATTGGGTCAATGACGAATAATGACGTAATGACCCAAT